>CAYVRY010000016.1:0-26460 GCA_964452895.1 uncultured Halobacteriales archaeon | reverse complement strand
CAACATGGAGGGTATGCTAGAGCGTGAGGATTTCATCCAGCTGCCTGTACCACGGCGGGTTGATAACAATTACGCTATACTTATTAATTATTGCGGGCAAGTTTCCCAAATGACTCTATGATTGAACGCCTGGCTTTGCTAATCATAAATCTTAACATATTTATATGATATCTTCATAAGCTCTTTCATGGCGGTAGTCAGCGTCTCCCTCCCCGACGCCCTGCTCGAGCGCTCCGATGCGTTCCTGAAAGAACGCGGCTTCGCCGGGCGCAGCGAACTGATCCGCGCCGCGCTGCGGGATTTCCTGCAGCACGAAGCCCCCCAAGCCAGCGGCCAGACGAGCGCCACGATCACCCTGCTCTACCCGCACGGCTCGGAACGCAAGATCGGCGAGATCCGCCACGACTACACGGACATCATCCAGAGCCTCATGCACGGGCACGCCGAAGACGGCTGCGTGGAGCTCTTCCTGCTCAAAGGCGACGCCGAACGGCTGCGCGCCTTCACGGACGCCCTGCGCGCGTCGCGGGAATCGCTGCTGGTGCAAGCCGTCTATACGGACCAGGTCAGCGGACTGCTAGGTCGCCCTCCTGCCCCACCATGAACCGGGCGGAAACCTCCCCTTGCCACACCCCGAACCCTTAAACGCCAGGCCCCGGGTCGAAAAGCCGTGGCCGAGCCGACTGCCCAGACCCGGATCACCCCGCCGGCCGAGCCGAAGACGGCCCCGCGCGTGCCGCGCCCGGTCATGGAACCCCCCGAAGAAAAAGGACTCTGGGTCTGCGAGATCTTCACGAGCCTGCAAGGGGAAGGCAACCAGATGGGCCTTCCCACCCTCTTCCTGCGCACCACGGGATGCCATCTGCGCTGCAGCTGGTGCGACACGACCTACAGCTTCCAGGAAGGCGAGTGGCAAGACTGGGACCGCCTGAACCAGCAGCTGGAACAGGCGAACATCAAACGGCTCTGTCTTACCGGCGGGGAGCCCCTGCTGCAACGCGACGCCTGGCCGCTCATCAAGCATCTGTTGGACGCCGGCTGGCATGTGACCGTCGAGACCTCCGGCTCGCTCACCATCGAGCAAGCCAGCCGGATCCGCGACTCCATGGGCGAACAAGCCCGCAGCCGGCTTGTCATGAGCGTCGACGTCAAATGCCCCGGCTCCGGGGAACAAAGATCCTGGAGAGAAGACAACCTCCAGCACCTGACGCCGAACGATCAACTCAAATTCATCCTCGCCGACGAGGCCGACTACGAATGGGCACGCGACTGGGTCCGAGCCCACGTCCCGCTTGCGTGCCCCGTCTGGTTCCACCCCGAAGGGGGGACCTCCGGAAAGGTTCTGACCATGATCGCCGAGAAAATCCTGCAAGACCCCATCGAAGTACGCCTAGGGATCCAACTCCACAAACTCGTATGGGGGGACCAACGTGGCAACTGACGAAGTGGAACGCTACGAACCCCCGGACCTGGACGAAGCGCGTGAGCGCTACGGAAAACCGAACACCTGGAGGTTCTCCATCCCCATCTCCGAGACCGAATTCAACGTACTCGACGAGACCGGCAAAGACGGCCGCTGGCAAGACGCCACCCTGGTGATCCGCGCCCCGCCCGCCTACCCGGAAGCCCCCGTGGACCGCGTCATCGTCGTCGCGAAACACTGGTACCCCGCCGGGGTCTTCCGGTTGCCATCCGGCGGTGCGAAACCCGACGAAGGGGTCATGGCCACCGCCCGCCGGGAAGCCTGGGAAGAGACCGGACTGCGCATCCGGCTCGAACGCTACCTGCTGGCCACCGACGGCCGCTTCTACCTGGGCGACCCCGACGAACCAGACCGTGTCCACCCCTGGCAAAGCCACGTCTTCCTGGCCACACCCATCGGGAAAAAGATCGCCCCCAAAGACACGAAAGAGATCCGCGACGCGCGCGCTGCCGACCTGCAGGAAATGGTCGACCAGTTCCACCCGCGCCTCCTGGGCTTCGACATCGGGGGATTCCGCTACCGCGTCGGACTCGAAGAACGCACGATCAACGCGCTCGGGTTCCCCATCGCGAACCGCGTGGAAGACGACGGCGACGGCCCGCCCCCCACCCGGAACCCGCCGAAGCCCGAGACCCAGGAATCCAGTTGACGGACGAAGCCGCCGCGGGCGCATCTTCAAGAGACGCCCGCTACTGCACCCGCGCGTGCAGGCCGCCATCCTCGTCATCGGCGATGAGATCCTCGCCGGGCGCACCCAGGACACGAACAGCCAATACCTCGCCCGCCGCCTCGCCCGCCTCGGCATCCCCCTCAAAGAGATCCGCGTCGTGGACGACGACGCAGCGAAGATCCAACTCGCCGCCTGGGAACTCAGCGAACGCCGCAACGCCGATCTCGTGATCACCTCCGGCGGACTCGGACCCACCCACGACGACCGCACCGTGAAGGCGATCGCCGCGCTGCACGGTGCTCCATTGGAACACGACCCGGAGACCTGGCAACGCATGGTCGACCATGCCGAGCGCATGCACAAGGAAGGCAAACGCCCCGACAAAGAACCCGGCGAAGGCGCCAAGAAAGTCGCCCTCGTGCCCCGCGGCGCCAGACTGCTTCCCAACCCCGCCGGTGCCGCCCCCGGCCTGCTGCTTGAACGACGGCGCAGCGTGCGGGACGGGACCACGACCACCCTCGTTTTACCCGGCGTCCCCGAGGAACTGCGCGCGATCTGGACCGCGCACGTCGAAGACTGGCTCGCCAAACAAGCCGGCGACGCGAGCAAGCGCACACGCACAAAGCGCTGGGAATGCCACGCACGGGAAAGCGAACTCGCGACGCACCTGGGCGCCATCGAAGCCGAGCATCCCGAGGTGCGCGTGGGATCCTACCCCGGATGGGGGACCTCCCGGGTCGTGTTGAGCCTCACCGGACCGCCCAAGCAAGTGACCCGCGCCGGGAACGACCTGGAACGGCGCATGGAAACCATCGCCATGAAGATCACGCCCCTGCCCGACGAAACAGACGACGCCTGAAGCCCACAAAGCCCCCAAACGCTTAAGCGAGCGACCCGGCTCTGCCGCCCATCGGCCCCGTGCCGAAGGAAGGAGGAGTCGGATGGCAGCCAAGGACGACACCCAGAAGATCCGCGTTCTCATCGCAAAACCCGGGCTGGACGGCCACGACCGCGGCGCGAAGGTCGTCGCCCGCGCCCTGCGTGACGCCGGCTTCGAAGTGATCTACACCGGGTTGCGCCAGACCCCCGAACAGATCGCCGAAGCCGCCGTGCAGGAAGACGTCGACATCATCGGCCTCTCCTGCCTCTCCGGTGCCCACATGACCCTGTTCCCAAAAGTCGTCGAGATCCTGCAGGAACAAGGCGCCGACGACGTGCTGGTCTTCGGCGGCGGGATCATCCCCGAGGAAGACGCCGAGAAACTGCGCGAATCCGGGCTCGCACTGATCTTCGGGCCCGGCACGAACACGCACGAGATCGTGGACGCCGCGAAGAAACTCGTCAAGGAACGCGACGCGAAAGCAGCGGCATAGGCCTCAGATCGTGAACGTCTCCTTGTACTTCGGCGGGTGGACGTCCCCCTGCCAATGCTCCTCGAACCGCTCCGGGTAGAGCGTATGGATCGGGAACAGGAGCTTGGGCTGCACGATCCGCCAGAACTCCGCGAGCTCCTCCCCGCCCGCATGGCCTGAGGTGTGATGGCCGTGCTCGTTCTCCACAAGGTTCGAGCCGACCCCGAAACTCTCCAACCAGTTCAACTGCTTCTTCTGGTCGCTCTGCATCTCCTCATTGAACGGCTCGCAGCTCGCCTTGATGTAGAACGAGCCCGGCGCCGGGTCCAGGTCGAAGAGTTCGCTCATCTGGAAGAAACTCGTCTGCACGACGTACTTCTCCGGGCGACGCCGCACCTCGTGGGCCCGCACCCCGTTCGCGTAATGAGCCAACGTGGGCGGGGCCTCGATCCCGTCCTCCGAGGTGAGATAATTGAGCGCCGTCTTCGTGTCCTCCTTCGACCACTTGGACTTGTACCCCAACTCGTGCGGCGCATAATCCTGCGGGGAATAAAGCATGCTCTTCTTGCGCCGCAGATAGACCCGCACGTTCGGATAATCGTCGATCCGCTTGAACCCTGAACCCGGACCGCTGAGATTGTCCAGCATGTACGCCACGCGCGGGTCCACCAACAGGGTCCGACCCGCCGCCTGCGCCGCCTGCTGCATCGTCAGGAACCGCGTGGCGTCCTTCCAACCCCACTCCGCGAGCACCAGGCCCGGCGTCTTCTTGATCCGGTCCTTCGTGTTCGCCAGGACGTCCGACTCACGCACCGTCTGGTCGTTGTCGATCCGCGTCCCTTCACACAAAAGCGCATCCGGTTTCAGGTCCGCAAGACGCCGTTTCGCCTCGTTGCTCAGACCTTCATAGACCCCGTGGAAACGGAAATCCCCCGTATACAGGACCCGCTTGTTGTCCTTGCCCTCGATCAGGAAGAAGCACGCCCCGGGCACGCTGTGGTCGATGGGCAGCGCCTGCACGCGGAACGCCCCCACCGTGAACCAGGAATACGGGTCGATGATGCGCCAATCCCGCGGCTTCGGCTCCGCATTCTTCGCGAACGACCAATAGCCCACCCATTTCGACTTCTCCGAGTTCTCCTGCAGACTGCGTTCGCGTGCCGCCTCCGCCTCGCGCGCCTCCCCCGCCTGGCCCACCTGCGACGCCGTGGCGATGAGCGACCGCGTCATCTGCGTGCAATAGACCGGGATCTCCGGGTCCACATAGGCCAGATGCTGGAAATGGTCCGCATGGGCATGCGTTATCAGGATCCCGTCCACCATGGGTCGGCCCGTGCGCTTCTTGTAATCCTGGTAAGACTCCAAAGGCGACTCCCAGTAATCCTCGAACGGCACCTCCCCCAGATGACGCCTTACGGCACGGCGGTAATCCGGCGTCACGAGCCAATCCTTGCGGTAAAGCCCCTCCACGTCGGGCAGGATGTTCAACCGGAGCAGATCGCGCAACCCCGCATTGCTGCGCGGCGGCAGGAACTCGTCATAGAAAGCGCCCATGGAACCCAGCGCGCCCCCCGATTTTGCGTAATTCTCCGGGTCGCCGAACATCATGCCAAAATCCAGCAGGAGCCTCGACTTCCGGTCCTTGCCGTCCGTCAGGAGGAACTTGTTGCCGCCGATCGTGCTCACGGCGCCCAGGAACGTGACATCCACGAGGGGGCCACGTGGCATGGGGGTCAAAGTGTTTATCCTTGATTGGACAACTGGTCACTGCCCCGGGTCCACCCACTTACAAGTCCCGGTCAACTGCTGGAGGAGATCGCGGCGCCGCCACGTACGGACCAGCGGTCTGGAGAGCGGATGGAACGCGCCGTCACCGCTCACGATGTCCGCCCCGACGAGGATCGCGACGGCGACCAAGGGGGCGTCGTCCCGGTCGCGGATCGCTGCGATCGCATCCGGCATGAACGACCCATATTCCCTTCGTGGGATCCAACTTACGCCGACGCCGCCGCGCACGCGTGCTGTTTCCTCTTCATTCATATCGAGCTTACGGAGGAGAATCCGCTCGATCTCGACCTCGACGGTCTCCGGCGCGTACAGCAAGAGTCGTTCCTGGGCACCCATGCGCAAAAGTCGACCCGGGACAGACTCCGGGTCATAGAGAGCGGAGAAGAGCACGTCGGTGTCAACGACGACCTGCAAGACTAATCGACCAGCTTATCGGGGGTCATGTTCTTCTCGTCCATGCGACGACGAACAAGGTCCGACGCGTCACGCAGCTTCGTCATCCGATACTGCGTGAGCATCACTTCGAGAAGCGCATCGATGCTTCGGGCGTTCTCCTCGAGCTTCATCCGCATCAGGCGGCGACGAGTCCCTTCTGAAACGGAGGTTGTCGTGACCATGTTTCTATAGGCCCATTAACAACATACTATTCAATTATTTCCATAGCGCAGCCTTTTGCTTATAGAGGGCGGTTTGGCCAGCGCCAGGCCACCGCCCCTAGGGCAGGAACCGGTCCGCGCAGTCGTAGATCTCGTATTCGGTATCAGGCATCTCAATCGTGCTGTTGCCCTCCATCCCGAAGAGATGCGCGAACGACGCCTCCACCGCCAAGAGGTCCATGTTGCTCACGCATTCCAGGCGCGGCAGCTCTTCGCCCTCGGGCAGATTGCGCTCCGTGTACGACAACAGGTCGAACCAGGGCTCGTGGTCCTGGGGATGCCCTGGTCCGAGACAATGACCGAACTCGTGGGCGCTCACCATGAAGAGCCAGTTGTACTCCAGAAGCGGATGGACCAGGTTCGTGATCAAGCAGACCGGGTCCAAGCCCTCCAAAAGAGGCGGTAGACGCCACGCAGCTCCCCCCAAGAGCGACTTCTGCCCCGCCGCCTCCAACCGGCCACCTGGCGGATGGGTGATCAGGATGTCCACACGGTCGAGCTCGCCCGGGTCGAAGAGGTCCCGGCCCAGGACGTAGACCGAGAACGTGAGGTTGCCGCGGACCCACTGGGAACCATGCTCGTCGATCACTTCCTGCCAGTGCGTGATGCTGTCCTCCACCGCCTTCAAATAGAGACCCTCGTGCGGATGTACCTGCGACGGATCGAGTTGCCCGTGCGAAGGGGGAACGATGAGTACCGTCAGGTTGGCATGTTCCCAAAACTCCGTCATCGTCCCGAGCCTGTAGGTCTTGTTGGGACGGTCAGTCTCGTTTCCACCCGCCCCTGCGATGCCCTGACCGGGATCCGGTCCCGCTTCCTGCTGCACGGCGGGGTCTGTACAACCAGCCAAAAGCAGAATCCCCACGAGAAGCACTGCGAGGGCAGGCACCCCGGCATTCCGCATGGCGAGGAGGACGATGCCTGCAACAGAAATATTTGTTGGTGAACGGATTGGAACCGAAGAAGCCGGCTCCTCTACCCACAACACCCATAAGCCTCAGCCGATTCGACGAGGCCGTGGCCCGTGCGCTCACCGAGGACCTCTTCAGTCGCCTGGAGGACGGGGACCGTCTCGCTGCCGCACGGCTGATCACCCTCGTCGAGCGTTCCCCGGAAGCCGCCGCGCAGGTGGTCAAGCGGATCCATCACCTCACCGGCCGTGCCCACGTGGTCGGGATCACGGGGCCCCCCGGCGCCGGCAAGTCCACCCTGGTGGACGTGCTCGTGGACCAACTGCGCGAAAGCGGTCGCACCGTCGGCGTGATCGCAGTGGACCCAACAAGCCCGTTCACGGGCGGCGCGCTTCTGGGCGACCGGATCCGCATGCAGCGGCGCAGCACGGACCCGGAGGTATTCATCCGCTCCATGGGCACGCGTGGGCATCTCGGCGGGCTCGCCGCGGCCACCGCGGACGCCGTGAAGATCCTCGATGCCATGGGCAAGGACATGATCCTGATCGAGACGGTCGGGGTGGGGCAGGCCGAGGTGGAGATCATGCAGCTGGCGGACACCACCGCCGTCGTCACCGTGCCGGGCATGGGGGACGACATCCAATCCATCAAGGCCGGCCTCATGGAGATCGCCGACGTCTTCATCGTGAACAAGGCAGACCGCGACGGCGTCGAGCGCACGGTCGCCGAGATCGAGATGAACCTCATGATGGGGCTCGGATCCGAAGACCCGCGCGAGAAGACGGAAAACGAAGAGACCGCCCATCACGCAGGAAAAAAGGCCAAGAACGAGGCGGATGCCTTCCTCGCGGAAGACCGCGTGCACGAAGCCGAACGGAAACGCGCACCCCGACGGACCACCACAAGGAGGCAGACACCGAGCACCGCCCGTCAAAAAGGGACCGGGGACGCTCCCGCAGAGGAAGCCCAGCGGCGGGAATACTTCGAAGAGATGCTCACAGCCGGCGTCTGGTACCCCCCTGTTCTGCGCACGATCGCCGAGACCGGGCGCGGCGTCGAGACCCTCCTGGAGTACCTGGACCGGCATCATGACTTCATCCACCAGTCCGACCGGCGTCAGGCGAAACTGCGCGAGCGCGCCGAACGCGAGATCATCTCCCACGTCAAGGAACAGGTCCTCGTCGCCATCGAGGAAAAAAGCCACGTGGGTGACCGCTTCGAATCCCTCGTCGACCAGGTCGCCGCACGCGAGACCGACCCGCACACCGCCGCCGCGCTGGTCCTCAAGCAGATCCGGCACGCCATGGCGGAAGAAGACCGCGCGTGAACCTCAGGACTCCGCGCCGGTGACCAACACCGCGTTGGGCACCGCCTTCTCCAAGGCGGACCAGACCAGCCGCTCCGCCTCCTGGGCCAGGCCCTCGACCTGGTCGTTCTCCACCAGCGAAAGCGCCGCGGTGGGTTTCATCGCCGAGACCACCGTACGTCCGTCCTGTTCATACAACACCACGTTGCACGGAAGCAGCACCCCCAGGTCCGGTTCCGCGTCCAGGCCCCGGTCCGCCAGTTTCGGATTGCAAGCCCCCAGGATCCGGTACGGAGGGCGGTCCACGTCGATCTTCTCCTTCAAGGTCTTCTTCACGTCGATCTCCGTGAGGATCCCGAACCCCACTTCCTTGAGCTCGGTCCGGACCCGTGCCTCAACGTCCGGGAGGGCCTCGTCGGTGATGCGTTTCATCGCGTAGTCCATGGGTATCGGGAGAGCGCGAATCCCGGTGGTGGCTTGAAGGCACCGGAGGGGGCATGTCCGGGAACGGATTGTTCGGGGGGTGGCTTTGTCCGGTCGAGGGTTCTGGGAGATTGCGCGCAACCTCCCGGACCAACATCGTAATGATCAAGAGGCCAAAAAAGGCCCATATGAGCACTGCGGCTTCTCGATCACCCATCAACATGAACACGAAGAGTACGGCAAATGCGAACCCAAACATAATCGCCACGAATCCCAGCGTCCGTACAAGTTGCTTCTTTTCCATGTCTTTACCTCTTACAATTGGTGGTGGGCTGTCATCGGCTAAGATTCTGGAAGTTGAAGAGCCAACTCCCGTACCACTATGGTAAGAAGCATCAGGCTGACATAGGTCGTCAGTGATGCGCCGGCTTCGCGATCCTCGCCAAGCAATAGGAACGCGATGCTGACCACCACCATTAGACTAAACGCCACGGCCATGATCGTTAGCATTCCTACAATCTGCTTCCTATTCATGGGTTGACCTCATACTCGTGGGGCGCTGTCGTCGACTAAGGCTCTGGGAGCTTACGAGCTACTTCTCGGACCAAAACAGTAAGGGCAGTTAGGCCCAAAAAGGCCAACGTTGGCGCCGCAGCTGTACGGTCGTCAGCAACCACCAAGAATCCAAATGCAATTGTGGTCATCAGGCCAAAAATCACAGCCAAATAGGTTATTGTCCATACAATCTGCCTCTTTCTCATAAGGTTTACCTCATTCACGCCGGCTAATCATGGTCTGGTAGGTCCGGAGTATCCGGCAATCCCGGCAATCCCGGCAAGTCCGGTAGTCCGGGAAGCTCAAACATCACGTCGGGGTCGTCTTCAACGGTCACTTTCACCGTATAATCGTCACTGTCGTCCAATGTGTCTTGACACTGATGCAGTGCAACACCCGACGATACAACAAATTGGAACACCAAATACACAACTGCCGCCTTGGAAATGGGGTCGGGAGTCACTAATGCGATTCCCACCGTCCCTACCGCCGCTGCAATTGCAAGTACGCAACCCCAGCTCAACCAGCTTCCATAAAGCGCCCCGGTCATCCTGAACTCATACTCCCCCTCACTCAGGTCCACTTGGTCATAGACGGTATCAACTCCGGGGTCCGAGATCTTCGCGACGGCCTCCTCAAGAACCTTCCAATCTCTTCCGACCTTTCGGTATTCGACGCTCATGGTCCCCCAGTCGTTGTTCTTGCACCGATCCACCCAGGCCAGCGTCCCTTCCAGGTCGACACTCCCTGAGGAGACGGTCTGTTGCAGAAGGGGCGGGTTCTTCAGCACCATCCCGGTTCGGCACTCGATGTCGAAGCCACCCAGATCGATGCTCGTGGACAAGGGGTCCTTGATCAGCGTGGTGACCACCTGCTCCCCGAGGGTCACACCGAGCCCGCCGACAGTCTGGACAGAAGCTGTCAGGGCCATCCTGCAGTTCCCGGCGAGATTGCCCACGTAGTCGATGGAGTACGTGATCGTGTCGTCATTGAACAAATAGGAGTAAGGGATTGCGTTCGTAGGGACGCCGGGTACGGTGTCGCCGTCCTGCCACCCTTCAGGCATGAGCAGATATTCGTGTTGTCGAAGGTCCAGACCCGCGCCCTGGGTGGTGTAACTTGTGATGCTGCAGACATCATCGGTAGCGGCTGAGGCTTCCAAAGTCACCAACAGGGGGACCGGCAGTTTGTTCGAGAAACCGCCGGACAAGGTGAACGGGCTGCCGGTGGTCATCTCTTCCGGGTACGTCGTCGTCCAGGCGACCATGTCCTCCAACTCCAACGACTCGATGAAGTTCTCTACGGGCGGAACTCTCGCATTATTATCAGCTTGCGCTGCCGGCACCAGTCCCATCAAGAGAATCACGAGGACGGTGGCGATTGTTTTAACCTTTATTGTTTGACCCGGCACGCTGCCCCGTGTCGTCGTGTTGCAATCTTGCGCCATGCGGCCAAGGGCGCACCATGGGCTATATATAGTTTCGAGGGATGAATTAGAAACTTCCTCGTGAAGCCTGAACTTTTGCGGCGTGGCTATCTTCTGCCGACCACCGCCCAGACGAACGCAAGTGCGAACAACAGGAGCGGGACGGCGTCGTCCACGCCGATCCGGGAGGACAGCGCCGCACGCAGCTGTTCGGGGTCTTCCCCGGCCCGGCTCAGGTAGAGGTTCCATTGTTCGATTGCGGTGCTTTCATCGACCGGACGGGGCAACCAGGCCGCGACCTCCTCGTCGTACAAGGCCACCACGTGCACCAACCGGCCCGGTCCGATGGGTTCCCCGGACCCCTCGTGCGGGAACACGAAACCCACGTGACCGGACTCATCGTCCCGGCAGAACGCAGCGCCACGGGGATTGTCGTCGTGGTCCAACTGGATCCCGTCGCCCGGCATGGGATGGTCGATGTCATGGGGTGACGGCTCCGGCAGTTCATAGGGGACACCCATCAAGCCCCACCGGGCCGAGTCGTTCCCGCCCGGGTCCATGGACGGGATCACGGCTCCGAACCGATGCAGGCTCATCGCGTGTTCCTGCATCATGATCAACGTGCGCACCGCCCGGCCCGTGTCCATCGCCAGCGCAGCATAGCCGTCATGCCCGACCGGCAGGTCCATCACCGCGACCAGGTGCGAACCGTTCGTCAGGAACGTCACGCCCGCGGAGTCGCCCAACGGCAGCAGGTACGGCGACCGCTCGGGCACCGTGCACGGCAAAGGGCCCTCATGGTGCGGTACCACCACGAGCGGGCCCGTCTGTCCTGCATCGAAGCCGCCGTACATGATGCGGCTCCCGGCGTCCAACAACTGTTCATCGACCCGGTCGCCGGGATGATGGCCTGAAGCCGGATTCCCGAGGAACGCCAGCAGGAGCACGATCGCGCAGGCCAATACCATGGCCCCGCGGCTGCGAAGAGAAGCCGGGGAAGAGGAGGGAGAAGAAAAATCCGGTTCAGACATCGGGCTCCACACGGAGTATGCCCCAGCCCCCCACCTCGCTGAAGGGGATCCGGTGCGTGGCGTACAGATAATCGCCCGCCCCGCCTTGTCCCGCGTCCTCGATCCACGCGTCGGAGGTCTGCCGCGGCCCGAGGATCCCGAAGTCGACGATGTTCGAGAACTCCATGTCCGGGTCCTGTTTCCACCAGTGCCCTGCGACGCTGTGCAGTTGCAATTGGTCGCCGTCGCCACCGATCGCACGGATCAACACACCGTTGCCCTCGGTCGCCGAGAGGATCGGCGTCTCCGGCTCCCCGAAGGCGGTGCTGCTGTACGCATCCGGGTTCGTGAACTCGTCCGGGCGTGGCCGCCGATCGAGACGCTCCTCGAACTGCTCCGTTCGGTAGTTGATCGCCGTGTAATCGGCGTCTCGCGGCAGATGCGTGTAGGGCATGATGCTCGACTCGAACCGCGGCTCGTCGTTCCAATAGAAGAGCACGTTCTCGTCCCATTGGGTCCCGTCCGCCAGGGTCACCACGGCGTTCGTACCGTGGTCGTTGTCGAAGGTGCTGCCCTCGGGTTCGACCACGATGGCCCCGTACAGGTGTTCCAGCCGGTTCTCGCCCGGGACGCCGAAACTCGAGATGTGGCCGACCCCTTCCCGGTCTGCGAGCCAGCGGAAGGTCTTCGTCTCATCCGGTTCGATGTGGATCGCCTGCGTGGGGTTATCGCCCACGGGGATCCCGTAGCTGTCCTGCGGGTCAGAGGCGACCATTCCCGCGTGCAGGGTGATCGCCTCCCCGATCCGGTTCGTGATCGTCACGTCGATCACCTCATCGGGCAAAGCGCGCAGCACCAACGGCTCCGGGTTCAGCTCGTCGTTTTCGATGGCGTCTTCGTCCTCCGCAGGGGCGAACATGAAGACCCGGTCCCGCGTCCCTTCACGTTCGTTGAAGTCCGCGTCCGCCCGCAAGGCGACGATCTCGTGCTCCCGGTCCGGCGGGCCGGTGGGCAATGCCCCTGGTTGGGGTTCCGGGTTGCTCGGGATCGTGTTCAGCTCGTCGTTCACCGCATCATGCACCCGGAACACACCCCAGGCCCCTTGCTCGAAGAGGGCCGGGTTCGTCATGTAGTAGAGATAATCGCCCGGGATCGCCTGGCAGCCTCCCGCACCACAATCCTCCATCCGCAGGTTGTGCTGCGAACTGATCCCCGCGCTGAGCGTATCCATCGTCCTCGAATCGGGCAGATGTTGCTCGAACGGGAACCGATGCCCGGGAATGGCGAACGTGCCCACCCCCGTGGAGGTGGTCTGGCCCGCGTACAGGAACCGCACCATGACCGGGTCGTCCGGATAGGCCTCCCATACGTCGGTGCCCGGGTCGGACTCTTCGCTCGCCAGCGGGTTCAGCTGGTTGCCCCGCGTGAAGAGCGGTTCCGCACGCAGGTTGAACGCCGCCAGTTCGGACCCACCGGCCCGGTCCTGGAACTGGACCACGTATTCCCGGTAGGAGAGCTCCTTGTTCGCGGGTTCCTCCTCGTTCACGATGTCCACCATGTGCAAGGACGGCTCGTCCGGATTCTGGGTAGGGTCCGCGATCTCCCGTTTCGGGTCGACCCAGCGGCTGTCCGCCGGATTCACCACGAGACCCCCGAACAGACCGTGCTTCCAGCCAACCAGGCCGTCCACATGGTCGTGCCAATACACCATGCCCAGGTCCACGTCCGGATACCAACGGTACCGCACGAACTCGGTCCCCACGCGTTCACCGGCCTGATGATCGTTGTCCAGTGGCGAATCGAGGAACGCGAAATTGCCCGAAATGCTCGTGATGTTCCGGAGCTCCACGTTCGCCTCCGTGAGACCGATCCCGATGAACCGGCCCACTTGCAGCTGACTCGTGTCATCGACCTTGATCTTCGTGTCGCCCGGGCCCGCCGAGGCAAGCAGACTGGTCCCGGTGGTGTGCGCAGGACGCACGCTCTGCTCGAACGCCTTGCCCGTGATCACACCGTCGGACGCCTGGATGTCGAACTGCACCAGATGGATGTGCATGTTCACCTTGCTCTGCTTGTCCGTCTTGGTCGGGTCTTCCTCTTCCAGTTGGTTCGTGAGGATCACATCCACACAATCCCCCTGGTTCGCCCGCAGAATCATGCTCTTCGGATCGATGTCACCCGCCAGCACCGCGTCCTTCTGGTCCGCGTGGACATAGATCATGCCGTTTGTGTCCACGAAGTCGTCATGGTACCGCACGTCGGTGGCCAACGCCACCATCTGGTACTCGAGTTTGCGCGCATCCGGTGGACAAAGCCCGTCCGGGCGGTCCTGTGAGGCCTCCTCACCCAGGTAGGGCGTGGGCCCGTGGTCCGGGGCGAACGGAGGTCGTTTCCCGAGATGCGGACGAAGCAGCGGATACGCCGGGCGTCCGTTGTCCTCATTGAACTCGATCTCATACCGCTCCCCCGCGTTGTCCCCCGGATCATAGTTCTCCCAGACGTGTTCGGTCTCATGCTCGCCCAGATAGAGCGGACCCTCCCCGTTCTGTTCGACCACCCAATCCCACGCGGAGGCGTCCCCGTCGTCCACCGGGACCCCCTGGGCCGGGAGTTGCGGCCGGATCCAGTCGTCGATGTTCGCCTCCGTGATCTCGCCGAAGCCCGGGTCGAAGGTCTTCCCGAGCAATCCGATGCTGTTGACGCGTGCCGGCGGGGCGAGGCCGTCGTCCACCATGTCCGGGAGCGGGGCGAGATGGGGCTGCGTCGTGTCCCAGACCCGCCAGAAACTCCACATGCCACCCAGGTAGTGCTCCACGATGTGGCAATGGAACAAGAGGTCCCCGACGGTGCGCTGCACGCCGCCGGCGCCCCCCTCCGGTTCCAGGTTGAACGATTCGCCGGGCGCGATGTTCTGCACGTCCAACCGTTCGCTCTGTGAGCGCACCTCCTCGGCCGTCTTCACGGGCCCTTCCCGGGCGATTGTGTTCTGACTGCCCAACTCGTCGGCCACCGGAGACGCGCGCCAACGGATCCCCCCGCCGTGCAGGTGATGCACGTGCGGCTGGTTCGGCCCCGCGTTCATGAGCCGGAACTTCGTCGGCTCCCCCACATAGGATTCCGGGATGAAGGTGCCCGGGTCCCCGTTCGTATAACTCCCGTAGCCCTGCGACTTGTCGTGCGTGCGCACCGGGTCCCCTTCCGCGTGGCGTTCATCCACAAGGTCGAAACGTTGCATGAACGGCTCGCTGCGGTAGTTCAGCGCCTTGGTCCCCGGACCGTATTCCCCGTGCGGGCTCACGATCGGCAAGGTGTCGCCGTCTTTGTCACGCGGCATCACGTCGTCGTGGTAGTAGTGCGCGAACTCGCGGAAGTCATTCTTCTCCGGTTGTTGGATGATCGCCGCCTGGCCGCTTGCCAGCGGCGTGATCGCATCGGCAGGGTCCAACCAGACCGACCCTTTGGGTTCCGCGACCAGGGAACCGAAAAGCCCGAGACGCGTCTGCAGGCGGGCGTCCGCGTGGCTGTGGAAGAAACGGGCACCCTCCATGGTGTTCCCGTCGTGCGCGTTCTCCTCACCGTCCGGGATCCAGACCCGGAACGTGTCCGACTCGCCCCGGGCGACAAGGTGGTCCTCGTTGTTGCCCAGGTTCATCCCCTGCCCGGGGTCCGCGACGACGCCGTGGATGTGCATGCTCACCGGCTCGTTGAAATCGTCGTCAAACTCGTCCGGGTCGAGCCCCGGCAGGTCATTCGTCAAGGTGATCTCCACACAGTCCCCCACGTGCGCCCGGATCGTAAGCGGTTGCACAAGCGGGGAGGGGCGCTCCAGGCCGTTCTCGTCCACCTGCGCGAGCAGCTCGTCCTTGTTCTCCTCCAGCACGTACATTCGGCCATGCGGGTCGTGCATGCCGAAATTGTTGTACACGATCGGGACCGCCACGGCATGGACATCGAAGCTGCGTAGCGGGGCCCCGTCCGGGCAGATGTTCTCTTCCTGCTGCGCGCTCGCCGTCGGTGAACTCTGGGAAAAAAGACTTCCAGGGACGACCGGCGAGACCGCCGACATCACGAAGAACAACACGACAAAGATGGCCACCACGGGTGTTGAGACGGCGTTTTTTGCTTTCTTGCCGAGTCGGCGGCTTCCCCGGACGGTCGCTTGCAGGCCTAGCAGGATCCAAAGTGGTGGGTTCATCAAGGCAACACCTGATGGCTCCCCGCCAAAGGCCTATGGGATAATCGGTTTCTCCGGACAAAGGCGACACCTTGATTTTCTACTATTTGACACTCATCCGGATAATTGTGTCATGAAGTCGCGACAGTAACGAATGGATACAAAAAAAACATCAACGTCCGAACACTGGGGGTCTCCGGGTCACATGGCTGGGTCAACGGGTGTAAGCGGTGCGTCTTGTGACCTGAGGGTCAGGATTGCTACATATGTGCAAAACGAGCCGGGCTGTTGCATCCGGGCCATCGCTGAAAGTCTCGGGATCGATTGGAGCACTGCGGAATACCATCTTCGGATTCTGTGCAGAAGGCGGGAGATCGTGGAGCGCAGGGCTGGGAACCGCCGCCTCTTTTTCGCCCCGGAGGCCGCCCCGGACCTGGGCGACCCGTCCATGCTCTCGACCGCATGCCGCCGTGTCCTGGACCACCTGCTCCACGCCGGTCCCAGTTGTGCATCCGAACTGGCGGTCTCATTGAGCATCGCCCGCACCGGCGTGCTGCGCCACATCGACAAGCTCGCCGAACAAGGTCTCGTGGAACGCGAACGAGAAGGGCGACGCGTCCTGTTCGCCCCCATCGACGGCGCGTCGGTCAAGGAAGCGGGCCTCTCGATGCCACGACCCGCCGAATCGGATCGTGAGCAGGATCAAATGTGACCGGGGCCATCGCGGATCACATCGTCGGTGATGTCGGACTTGATCGTTTGAACGCCCGGCGTACCATTGGGGTCAACTTTTATCCGTCAGGCCCTCGTGTCTTGGGACGGGTCAAACCATGGGGATGTACTACCTGGACATCGAGACCACCGGCCTGGATCCGCGCCGGTCGCAGATCGTCACGATCCAGTATCAACGGGTCGCCCGTGACGGCGGCGCGGGAGGTGGGCTCACCGTTTTGAAATCCTGGGAATCCGGCGAACGCGCCGTGCTCGAATCGTTTGCAAGAAACACCCGGTTCTTCGATGAAAAGGCCCCCTGGGCGTTTTTCCCGACGGGGTTCAACCTGGGATTCGAATACCGCTTCCTCATCGAACGGATGCGTCATCACAAGATGGAACCCGGCGTCTCGTGGGATTTCGCGCTCCAGAAGCCGTCCCTGGACCTCAAACCCGTTGCGATCCTCCTCAACGGGGGCGCGTTCAAAGGAGCGAGTCTGGAGAACTTCAGCCCGAAACCGACCAGCGGCCATCGCGTGATCGAGGCGCTCAAGACCGAGGACTGGCCCGCGGTGGAGGAATACATCCACGCGGAGACCGCCGCGTTCTTCCAGTTGCTCCAGCGGCTGCACGAAGTGATGCCCGTTCTCTGGAACGAACGGTTGCAACCACTTCTTCGTGAAGCGGAACACGCAAGCGCCCGCGAAAGCGCCGTGGCCACGACGCCCGTGCGGACCAAGAGCCTGTGAAGCGACGTATCGCAGCAGTAAGGCGATTCCGCGTGCGTTTTTTTGACATGTCCATAGCAGGTGACGTGCGGGAACCACGTTGTTTATATGTCTCTTCCGTTTGGCAGGATGCGGGATGCACATGACTGACCATGGCGAGGAGCGTAAGCTAGAGCAAGGCCCGCCGCGCGAACTAAAATTCAAGGTCCCCAGTGAGTTCCAAAGGAAACTCTATGGACTGAAGATCGTGACTGGGAAAAACCTCAGCCACCTCGTCACCGAGGCGGTGGGGGCGTATCTGACCCAGCTCGAGAAGGAAGAACAACTCGACCCGAACCTTCTCGCATCGATCACCGAGAACACGAACAAACAGACCGCGTGAACGGGCCGGGCTCCTCTGGCGGCACAGGGCAGCAGTCCAGCGTCAGCCAGGGATCCATGTGCATCCGGATCCTTGATCTGCCCGGGTCCGCGGGTCGGTTGCGGGAGGAAAACCCCCCGCCTTATAAGGGAGTATTTAAGGCGGGGGAAATTGGTGCTCCTTGTCGCCAGGGCGTGGCCCTGGACGGCCCAATGTCCGGCCTGCCCCGCACCAAGGGCATATAACGGAGCATCGGGGAAGCTGGAGTCATGAGTCTCCTCGCGGTGCTCTTCTGGGCCTCTGGCGGGGCGTTGGCCGTCGCCGCGATCTGGCTCGTCGTCGTGACCCGCCAAAAGGAACGGGCCGCGCTCGCCGCGCTCGCGGATCATCACGGCTGGAATCACCAGCCCACCGCGCCGCAAGACCTTCTCCTCCTTGCCAAACGGGTGTTGCCCCAGGAGACGGCTGCACCGCTGCAAGGGCGAGACCTGCTCGATTATTTTGCCGGCGCGACCCGCGTGGGCCCCTTCCGGCTCACCCGAATGCGCCTGTCGCCGCGCGCTGGACCCCCGACGCACCGGGAAGCCACCCTGGTCCACATCCGAACACCCCTTTGCTCCCCGGGCGTCAACGGCCGACCGTCCACCCGGTTCCATCCAGCCGGGTCGTCACAGCACGCGGCCGCCCAGCAAGGAGACCGGTTCTCCCGTCTCTACCAGGCCACCGGCACGGACCCGGAGTTCACCGAACGCGCCCTTGACCCCGAGACCCGCGCGTTCATCGCGGCGCCCCGGCGCACGATCCGGTTCGACTGGCAGGAGCGCGACCTCGTCATCGCGTTCCCCTTTGCAGCCCGCACCCCCCGCGCCGTGGAAGCCCTGGTGGACTGGAGCGCCGTCCTGGCGCGCCGGCTCAACGAAGGCGAACACCCGGAGCGCGGGCGCGCCGCAGGACGCACGAGCCCGACATCCACCCCGGCGGCTCGCGGCGCCGCGACGGGGCGACCCGCCGCCCCCGGACCCTCCTGAATCCATCAGGGGCCCGTGACCGTGACCCCGTCGCAAGGACCGCCGTTGTCCTTCCAGAAACCGCACGCCTTGCAGGTCTTTGGACCGGGCGCGCTCCTGGGCCACAACGACTCCAGCTCCTGGGGGTCCGGCTGGTCCAATCGCTGCGTCGCCGCCACCCGCCGTCCCAACTGGGCCACGATGTCCCGCTCGCTGCCGCCCACCGGATGTTCGACGCGCACGAGACGACCCGTGGCCGAGTACAAGAGCGCCGGCGGGGCCGTGTCGTGCCCGGCGCGCCGCAGCGCCGCATCATAGAACAACACCTGCGCATCGTGCCCATGGTCCTGCGCATGCTGCTCTTCCTCTCCCGGCGGCACGCTGTCCGTCTTCAGGTCCACCACGACGAAGCGGCCGTCCCCGTCGCGATGCACCCGGTCCAAGCGCCCCACGACACGAACACCCGGGGTCACCTCCGCATCCACACCGCTCTCGATCAAGACGGCCCCCGGTGCCAACTCCTCGGTGAGCGCCTGCAGCGCCTGCCGGGCGTGCGTCCTCAACAGATCCACGACCCGCTCCGGCGCAGGCCAGCCCCCTTGTTCGGCGTGAAACCGCCGTGCCATCGCCACCGCACGCTGCTGGACGAGTCCCGGGAGAGGATCGTCCCGGGTGGCCCCGGAAGCCAACGCCCGATGAAGCAGCGAACCGAACGTCTCACCGAACGGCGGCGCCATGCTGCGCACACCCCCCACCCAACCTTCCACCATGCCCTCCACCACACGGTAACGGAAACGCGCCTTGCACTGCGCGTAAAGAAGAAGCTGCGACGGCGAGACCCGCACCGCCTGCGGAACCGGGCTCGGCGGCGCCGGATGCACCGTGACCGGGGTGCCTTCGCCTCCCGTCTCCCCGGCCGGGTCCTCACCGGCAGGGGAGGCCGCGGGCAAAGCCGCATCGAGCATCACCTTCCCCACGTCCACCTCCACCGTCGCCGCCGTGCCATCATCAGCGTCACCGTCGGCGTCACCGTCAGCCTCGCCGTCGAGGTCACGCTGATTGTCATCATGATCCGTCAACGACAACCGCCGTGCGCGCTCCCCATCCTGCAAGATCTCTTCGTAAACCCCGGGGCTCAGCCCGAGAAGGCGTTCCACCCAGTCCATCCACGAGCGACCCGCATGGAGTTCCTTCAAAGTGGGCGGCCTGCGCATCGGTTTCGGCCCCAGGCGTTCGCTGCTCCCGACGAGAACGAGATGGTCCTGGGCCCGCGTGGCCGCAACATAGAGAAGACGCTTGTACTCCGCGCGCGAGCGCAACCGCGCCCGCCGGCGCACCTGCTTGTTGAGAAACGAATCCTCCGCTTCCCCGTCCTCCCCGCGCGCCTTGAAGGCATAAAGCGGCATGCCTTCGTGCCGGTCGAACTCCACACCCCGAGCCTCCCCCAGCGAGCCCCCCTGCATCACCGCGTCCAGCTCCGCCACATAGACAATGGGGAACTGCAACCCCTTGGCCGCGTGCACCGTCATCACGCGCACGCCCACCTCCTCCTCTCCCGGCAACACCGCTTCGGCTTCCTCCGCGTCGTCCTGCGCAAGGGACAACAGGTCGCGCACCAGTGGCACCAGGCTGCGCCCACGTCGGTCCTCCAATTGCCGCACCAAAGAGACCAGTTTCTCCAGGTTCTCCACCGCCATGCGCCCCGAGGATTGCGGGGCGTGCGCGCCGAGCGCCGCCATGAACGGCGTCTCGGTGAAGATCTCCATCAACAAGCGGGCCGCCGGCGTCGCCGCGGCGCGCGCCTGCCACCGCCGGATCGACTGGACCACCTGCTCAGGCGGCACGCCCTGGAACGATGAAGGCGGGTCCCACCCTTCTTCCCCCGTGGCCACACGGTTGAGCCGATGCCACAACGACGCGCCGTCCGACGCCGCCAGAAGCGCCAAGGCTTCGTCGGTCCACGCGAAAAACGCGCTGCGCAGGACGGACAAAAGCTCCACGTCCCGCTGCGGCTCCGCGATCACCGCGAGCAGGTTCACCGCGTCCCACACCTCCTGACGCGACCAGAACCCGCGGCCCCCCACGACCACATAAGGCACGTCGTGGGTGCGCATCTGCTCCTCCAAAAGCCGCAGGTTCGTCCGGCGGGGCAACAACACCGCCACGTCCTGATAACGCGCCGGGCGCGAAGACTCCACACCGGTCTCGTCGTCTCTTCCGGGACCGGACACCACCCAACGCCCTTGCTGCGGGCCGTCCACGCGGTGGCGGATGTCCTGGACCATGCGGGCGAACTGGTAGCGCGCCGGACCCAGACGATCCGCCTCCTCCGCACTCAGGTCCCCGCGCGCCACGGCGTCCGTGAACCCGCGCGGGGTGACCAGAAGCCGCACCCGCCCCGTCTCGGTCCCGCCGGCGGCATCCAGACCTTTTCTTTGCACGCGCAACGGGCCGGGTTGCGCCTCGAACCGTTGCCGCTGCCCCGGGTCTTCCGGAGCCAGCAACCGGTCGAAGAACCGGTTTGTGAACGCAACGAGCCCGGGAAGCGACCGGAAGTTGCGGTCCAGGCGCACCTCCCCCTGGCACTCCGCCTCGGTGAACGCGCCCATCTTCGCCCCGTCCGCGACGTCGTCGAGCTCCGGCGGGTCCTGGTCGAGGCCATGGAACGCGTTCGCCTCCCGGACGTTGTCCCGGCTCGTCTCGTAGACCGTCACGTCCGCCCCGCGAAACGAATAGATGCTCTGCTTGGCGTCGCCCACGATGAACAAACGGTCCTGCCCCAACGGCTCGTCACCGGCCTGCTCCGGTGCATCGGCAAGCTCCACAAGCTGCATGGGCGAACCGTCGTCCTGCTCCTGTTCCTGCTCCGGCCCCGGCTCCGGGTCCTGTCCTTGCCCCTGTTCCCGTTCTTGTTGCAACTGTGCGTCCGTCTTGTCCGGCGTGAGCTCAAACCCGGGTGAAGCCAGCTCGGGGGCGTGTGCATCGGCCCCGTTGCCCGCCTCCCCGGTCAACTCCGCCGCCGTCGCCCAGCCCCCGGATTCCGGTGCATCACGGGCAGCACCCGCCGACGCACCCGGCTGCGCCTCTTCATCCTCGCCGTCCAACGGCGAGCGCGCCAAGGCCTGCAGGATCGCCCATTGATCCTCGTTCGTGTCCTGGAACTCATCCACCAACAGATAGCGGATCCGCCGGCGCAGCACGTCGGCGACACCGGGACGCGCGAGCGCCCGGCGCGCCAACGCCTCCAGGTCATGATAATCCAACAGGCCCCGACGCCGCTTCATCTCCTCATAACGCGCGACCACCTCCCCATGGACCTGCGCGAGCGCCCACGACAGCGCAAGCATCCGCCGGTCCGCCTCCCCCGGCACGCCATGAAGACGCCCCACCACGTCTTCCAGGATCTCCTCCAACTCGTTGAAGACCTCCTTGTTGTGACCGGAAAGCCCCATCGCCTTCCACTCCCTCTCGGGGCCCGTGGCCCCGTTCGCCTGCTTGTACCATGTGCCTTCCTTCGTCGTGCACCAATCCACCAGCTCCCACAACGTGCCCACGGCCTGCCGGGGATCCGAAGAAGGCGAACACCGCGAGAGCACAGCGAGCAGCCCCGCCGCCTTGGCGTCCTCCGCCGGTGGGACCTTGATCTGCGCCTGCAATCGCGCATGCACGTCGGACACCCGAGCCAAGAGCCCGTTCGCCTCATCGGGATCCACCGGGACCATCTGCCACAACCAGTCCAGCATCCCCTCCACGCCCAAGGTGCTCATGCGATCGGCCCAGGAATCCGCATGGACCCGGTCCGCGACCAAGGCGCGCAAGAACGCGCGCACATCGCGCGGCCCCCGGAGCACGTAGAGCTCACGCAGTGCCCGCCGCACGTCTTCCGGCGGGTCCGCGAGCACAGCGGATATCGCTTCCTCCACGAGCAGCCGAGCGTCGATCCCCTCCACGACCCGGAACTTCGGGTCCACGCCCAGCTCCAGTGCCGACATGCGCACCAACCGCGCCGCCAAGCCATGGATCGTATGGATCGTCGCCTCCTCCAACTCCCGTCGCGTCTGGACCCAGTACGCATAACCCGCATCGTCACCGTTTTGCTGGGCCGTACGCACCTCTTTCGTGACCGCCTCCGCCACGCGCTCGCGCATCTCGTTGGCCGCCTTGCGCGTGAACGTCACCGCAACGATCTTTTTCGGCGGCGCACCGCCGCGTGCCCCCAATGCATCCACATCCCGCGCCTTTTGCAGGATCCGCAGGAACCGCCGCGTCAACACCCGCGTCTTCCCCGTCCCCGCCCCCGCCGTCACACTCAGGTTCCGGTCCAGGGCCAACGCCAAGGCCTGAGCCCGCGTCAAGCCGGTGTCCCCGCTCAACCGATCACCCCGCATCCCCTCCCTCTTCGTCGTCGTCATCCGCGCTCGGCAGCTCCAAGCGGTCCGGCACGTACCCCGCCTCGGCCGCCCCCTTGCCCTTGTTCCGGCGTGCCGATTCACGCCGCAACCCCGTCATCTCCGGCCTCAGGCCACAACCGCGACGAAACTCACACCAATCACACCCCGCCTCTTTTTCATCCAGCAACGTAAGCGGGAACCGACCTGCCTCCTGCGCACTCAAGATCTCCCCGAGGCGCTGCGGCGTCCTCTCCAGGAGCGGCCCCAGGTCGTTCTTCCCGCCGCGCGTGAAACTTGCGCCCATGACGATCCCCGAATCCTTGACCCGCGGCCGTTTCATCTGATGATAGACCGCCGCGTCCACACTCGCCGACGGATTCAACAATCCGGCGACCAACGCATAAAGCGGCAACTGGAACTCCACACCGCCCCGCACAAGCTCCTTGCGCGGCACGTTCCCCGTCTTGTACTCCACCACGCGCAGGCCCATGCGCCCCGATTCGTCTTCGATCTGGTCCAAGCGATCGATGCGCCCGCGCACGTGAACCCGGCCCGCCGGCGTGTCCACCACGACCGGCTGCGCGTCCTCTCCATGTGCGGGATTTCCAGCTGTTTCCGGGCCGTGGTCAACCTCTGCCGGTTCGAAGCCCACCTCCACGTCCAACACGCCTTCGCCCGCCTCGAAGCCCTCAAGGGTATCCAGAAACCGCGCGAGCAACCCCCGCGGCGCCGCGGAATAACGGTTCGAAGCCCCCGGCAGGCCCCCCAACACGGATTCCTCGAACGCCTGGTAGGCCAGGGAACCGCGCCGGTTCTCGGCGATCACGTCCAGCGCCACGCCCAGCAGCAACGCCTCATGCTGCGCGCGGCGCGCCGGGTCCAACCGGAACGGCCTGCCCTCGGCGGCGATGGCCTGGATCATGTACCGCTCCACGATCTCATGCAGCAGCCCGCCCTTGTCGCGCGGGTCCATCTCCTCATCGCGCACCCAGGGCGGCTGCACGCGCAGGCCGTGCACCACGAAGGAATGGAACGGACACTTGGCGAACTGCGACAACCGCCCCGCGGAGACCGCCCCGCGCCCGAAGACCGGCTGCGCGCGGTCCAGGGCACGGATCCGCGGGTCCACGATGCGCCCCGAATACAAGCCCGGTTCGAGGCCATGGACCCGCTCGGCCACGAGACCCGACGCCGCGGCGTGATGGGGCGCATAAACGGCCAGCGGCCGGTCCTGCAACACGGCCACACGCGCCGCCTCCCGAGTCGTATACACCGCCCCCTCCGGCACGTGGGCAGCAGCCAGGTCGAAACTCTCCACCAGTTCATCCAGGAGCACACTGCGCACCAAGGGCGCATCGCCCTCGGACTGTGGGGCGGAGAACACCACGGTGCCCCGGGTGTCCGTCAGGATCCCGTGCAGGATCCGACGCGCCTCCTCGGCGCGGTCCAACCGTTCGAGCCGCCGCCCGAAACGCTCCCCGAGGATCTCCTCCACCGCGATCTGGTCATCCTGCTCCGGCAGCGCATCCTGCGTCGCACCGATCACGAACACATGCGTGAACGCCCGACCCCGGGCGTTGCGCCACGAGACCACCTGCACCCCCTCCTCCGGGTCCACCGGCAACGGCACTTCATTGGCCGCCAGCTGCCGCCGCAGCACCTCCCGCACAAAACGGGTCGTGCCCGGCGCGGGGCCTGCAAGCGCGAACGCGTCCTCCACCTCATCCAGAAGCCCCACCACGCCGCGATGCGCCGCCAACAAAAAAGCCGGGTCGCCCGCACAGCGAGCCGCCCGATGCACCCCCTGGCGCAGGCCCGCGCGGTCCAGAAGCGCGCGCACCGCGACCAGGAACCCGGCGGGGTCCTTCTCCCCCGCCATCGCATCCAGATCTTCGATCAGCCGCGCGAGCGCGCCCAGTTGCGCCTCGAACGCGTGCGTGCGCTTGGCCCGCTGGGCGTCCTCCTCCCGCCCCTGCTGTTTCGCCGCGCGTCTTCGGCGCAGAATCTCCAGCGCCTGGTCCCAGCCGCCCGGGCCGTGCTTGCCGCGCGGGTTCAACCCGGCCTCCTGCAACCACACCCGCAAACGGGCCGCGTCCAACGGGCGCCGATCGCCGTCCGGCCCATGGACCGGGAACGTCGCCAACGGGTGCGCCACCAGGTCCAGGACCGGGTCGCGCAGCAGCCCCGAATCGACCACGTCAAGCAGCGCCCCCACCAAGGAGCCCGGTGGGCTCGTTCGAAGCGGCCCCCGGAAACTCGACGCCGCCGGTACGCCGTACTCGGCGAAAAGGTCCTCCAGCAGACCGGAATAATCCGCCAGCCCCGGCACCACCACCCCGATCCCGTGCGGTTCGACGCCGGAGTCCAACAAGGCCCGGACCCGTGCCAGAAGCCGCCGCGCCTCCTCCACCCGGTCGCGCGGCGGCGCAGCCGCTTCCCCTCCGCTTGGGTCGTCCACCGTGCGCGAGACATCCAGCAAGACGTCGTCCAAGGGTCGCTTGTGGGGCGGGCGCAAGGCGAAAAGAGCCGACAAGAACGGTGTCCGGCCCGCCCCGTCCTCATCACGAAGCGGATGCAAGGGCCCGCTTCCTTCCAGCCAGGCCACCAGGGCGTCCGAGAACGAGAGACCCGGGTGCGCCTCGTCGCCCGGTGCGCGTCCCAGCACGTACCAATGCGTGTCAAGGCCTTTTGGTGCGACGTTCCCGACGGCCTCCCGTTCTGCGGGCGAGAGCGAGTCGATCCCGAAAAACAGGACACAGCGCGCCGCCGGGTACGCCACCGTGAAGCGCGAATCGCCTTGACGCGAGCGCGAGACCCGTTCGAAGCGCGCGAACCGCCCCGCCTCATGATGCACCTCGAGTCCGTGCAGGAGCGCACGGTGCGCCGCTTCCAGATGCGCTTCGGCCTCCGTTCGCGGTTTGCCGGGGTACGGCGGCCGGATCGCGTTCTCCTCGAGCAGATGGATCGCATCCAGGAAGACCGCCCCCAGGTGCTGACGCGCCTGGTCCTTGTAGCCGCCTGGAAGAGCCCCCTCCACGAGCCACTGCGACACCGGGCCGGGAAGCAGGTCCTCGTCCTCGATGGAGTCCGGGCCGGCACGGCCCAGGAACCGGGCCAAGGTGGTCACCACGCAAGTGGGGCCCAATCGACGCGCCAGACGGCGCTCATCCTCCGACGAGCGGACAACGACGACGGTCTCCCCAGCGCCCTGGTCTCTTACCCGCTCGACGAGCCGCTTTTCCAGGAGCAAGCGACGAGGGGCGACCCAGACCTGCCAACGCGCACCACTGTGGGTCATGAGAACGGCTTCAGCCGGGCGATGATGTGCGGGAGGAGGCTATGAAGCCGTCGACGAATGGTCGCGCGGCGCATCGAACGGAAGGCGACCACTGCGAGCAGACCCCACAACGCTGATATAGGGCACCCGGGTTCGCTCGCGAGCCCCTCCTCCCCCTGGCCCGGGTAGTGTAGCCTGGTTAACATATGGGACTGTGGATCCTCTGTGGCG
>CAYVRY010000015.1:0-26658 GCA_964452895.1 uncultured Halobacteriales archaeon | reverse complement strand
CCGTACACGTGCCCGTTGAAGTACGCGGCGTCCCAGGAGGAACCGGTGGGGACCTTCTGGTCGGCGATGATCGGTTCATCGGGGTTGCGGGCGTCGATCAGGAGGGTGCCGCCGCCGTACCAGCCCCAGACCAGGAACCCGGTGTCTTCGACGAGGTTGCCGAAGTGGCTGCCGCAGTTGACCTGCGGCGGTTCGGCGAAGGGTTGCACCCAGCTGCGCAGGACGGGCAAGGATGGATCGCTGATGTCGTAGATCCACATGGCGGCCGTGGTCTGTCCGCGGCTGCCGAGCGCGGGCAACGTGGCGCCTTGGCAGTTCGGGGCGATGAATTCGTCGTTGATGAAGAGCAGGTCGCCGTCGGCGGAGGCGAGGGCCTGGTGGTGGTACATGATCGACGGGTTGTCGATGTGTCCGATGAACTCGGGGGCCAGCGGGTCCGTGATGTCCATGATCAGCGTCTCGCCGCCGCCGGCGACGTAGAACGACCCGCCGCCTGCGCAGTAGGCGCGGTCCAGGTCCACGCGCACGACGATGTCGTGGCAGCCGTCGGATTGCACGGGGAGGTTGTTCA
This sequence comes from uncultured Halobacteriales archaeon, assembly GCA_964452895.1. Lineage (GTDB taxonomy): Archaea > Thermoplasmatota > E2 > JACPAO01 > JAHWKR01 > CAYVRY01. The sequence continues at coordinate 26,087 of CAYVRY010000015.1, read as the reverse complement.
CCTGGAGGGGGATCTCGATCACGTGCCAGGTGTGGTCGTCCGGGTCGGACAGGTCCAGTACGGGGATCAGTTTGTCCGGTGCGAAACCGCTTGATGAGTAGACGTAGGGCGTACCGGGCACGGAGGCGAGGTTGTGGGAGGAGTATTCGTCCGCGCTGGCGACGATGAAGGGCTCTTCGGGGTCCGTGGTGTCCACGACGAGGATGCCGTCTCCGCTTTGCGAGAGCACGGCGAACGTGCGGTTGTCCCAGCGCAGGACGTCCACGTCGCGCGCGAATTCATCCCCCAGGCTGCCCAGTAGGTTCGGGTTCTCCGGGTCGGCGATGTCCACGATGTGGAAGCCTGCGCCGCCGTTCGAGGAGAACAGGAGATGGCGTTCTTCGTCGATCCAGATCCCGTTGCCTCCGCCGCCCAGATCCAGCGCGGTCTTCGTCTCCAGGCCCGTGATCTCACCGGGCAGGGGGTGGTCGACCGGTTGCGGTTGGTCCTCTGAGCCCGTCGGGTCGGAGGAATCGTCCGGTGGCGCGCCGATGCAGCCGGCGATGGTGACGAAGAGGAGCGTTGTGATAACAAGGAGGACCGCACGCATGGTAACGAAGGACAATGACCCTTGATGGTTTTTAAGGGATGTGGTGTTTTAGGAAGGAGGCGGACCTCCTTTTTCGGGCCCAGGCCAGGAAGATCAGGTCATACTTCACGAAGAAAAACGTCTGCGTCGAGATCAGCTTGTGATACGATCCGGCGAAGCAGGCCTGGCCCTATGTCTTCTCCTGGATGATTCGGCACAACGGTAGTCCGTCCATCCGGATGCTGAAAGACAACATGGCTTCCCCGTTGCCGGACCGGGACAAATACGAATGCGTTCAATGCTTTTTGCACCTTTCGGAAGGGCAATGGCCGGAGCCGTGTCACGACGCGACCTCGACCTGGTCAACTCCGATGAACTCGATCCCGGCCGGGGGACCGCCGGTGGTTTCCAGGTATAGAAGGATGGCCTCGCGGATCCGCTCCTTGAGTTCTTCAACGGTTTTCCCTTGGGTGTGGCATCCAGGGAGTTCAGGGACGCTCCCGACGAACCAACCCTCTTCGTCCTTTTCGATGACGATGTTGTAGACTCGGCTCACACGCAATGGATGACGAGGACCTCTATTTGTACTTCACGCGGCGGGACGCTTACCCATACTTGTACACGACACCCTTCCCGCCGGGCGGGTGGGTCCACTGGGTCTTCGCGGTGAGCGCGCAGGTCCCGCATTCGATGCAGGGTTGTACGTCCAGGGCGACGAGCTTCTTGGTCTCCCCTTCCGGGGTGACGACGTGTTCCATGCGGTAGCAGCCGTGGCTGAACCCGCGTGCGGAGACGGGGCAGGTGGTCACGGCGGCGCCGCTGGCTTCCGGGGAGGCGTCCATGAGTTTGATGTGGGGCCGTCCCACGGCGGTGTCGTAGTCCAACGAGGCGATCCGGGCTTCGATGGTCTTCGGTGTGAAGACTTGCTCCCCGGTGACCGCGCTGCCAGTCTCCTGCGCGACGAGCGAGGGCAAGGTGACATAGCCGAACTCGATGTCCGGGTTCGCGCTGGCGAGCGTCGGGTTGGACATCATCCGTTCGACGCGCCGTTCGCCCCCTTTTCGCAGCCAGCGGCGGGCCATGGGGGTACCGAAGGTCCAGGCGAGGATGTCCTGCATGTAGTCGTTCTCGGCGACGGCGCGGGAAACCTTGTAGAGGCGCGGGTTCAGTCCGCGATGCATGTAGGACCGGCGCAGTGCGTGTTGGTAACGGGGCCCGGTGTGGTGCGGTCGGCCGTCGGCGCGGGCTTCGACGAAGCTCTTGGCGGCGAGGATCCCGGCGGTCACGGCCAGGTTCATCCCCTTGATCACGGGGCCTTGGGCCACGAGTTGCCCGGCGGCGTCTCCGATGACCACCAGGCGGTCCCGGTGCGGCTTCTTGAGCGCCATCTTCTTGCCGTCCGGGATCAGTTTCGCGCTGTACTCCGCTTCTTCCGCTTCGTCGCCGAGCCATTTCTGAACGAGCGGATGGGTCAGCAGGCGGTCCATGAGGACGTGGGGTTCCGTGCCGTTTTCGCTCAGGCTGTCCAGGTGGAAGACGGTCCCGATGGACAGGGTGTCCTGGTTCGTGTAGAGAAAGCCCCCGCCGCGCACGCCGTCGAAGAGGTCGCCGGCGACCAGGTGGGCGGATCCGGAGCCTTCGGCCAGATGGAAGCGGTCTTCGATCGCTTTCGGGTCTTTGAGGTCCACGACGACCTTGCAGCCTTGGAACCATTCTCCCTGCCCACCCCAGCCGCGCAGTCCGGCGCCGCGCACGAGTTCACTGGTGGCCCCGTCCGCGGCGATGATGAGGTCCGCGGTGATCGGTTCCAGTTCCTCGGTCTGCACGCCCACAACCCGGCCGTCGCGGAACAGGGGCCCCGTGACGCGGATCCCGCGCAGGAGTCCTCCGCCGTGTTCGCGGGCCGCGGCGTGCGCCTTCTCGGCCAGGTAGGCGTCCAGTTTCGCGCGCAGGACGGCGTAGGACCATTTGTGTTGGTGGCGGTGCAGGCCGGTGATGTCCAGCGTCTTGACCTTCTCCCCGGCGACGCAGTGCATCAGGTAGTCGTCGATGGGGCGTTCAAGGGGGGCTTCCTTCTCGAAGTCCGGCAGGACGTGTTCCAGGTTGTAGGGGGTGTTCGTCTGGCCGTAGAGGATGCCACCGGTGACGTTCTTCGATCCCGCTTTCTCGCCGCGTTCCAGGATCAGGGTCTGCACGCCGCTTTTGGCGAGTTCCAGTGCGGCGGCGCAACCGGCGGGCCCGGCGCCGACGACGATCGCTTCGTAGTGTTCGGTCATGAGGACCCCTCCTGGTCGAGGCGTTTGCGGATCGCATGGCTCAACCGCGGGGCGACGTCGAACAGGTCACCGACGACGTAGACGTCGCTGAACTCCCGGATCGGGGCCTCATCCTTCTTGTTCACGGTGACGATGAAGTCCGACTTGTCCATCCCTTTCTTGTGCTGGATCGCGCCGCTGACGCCGAGCGCGATGTAGACTTTCGGGGCCACGACCTGCCCGGTCTCGCCGATCTGTCGTTCTTCTTCGATGTATTGTTCCACCGTGGGTTCCACCTGGTAGCTCGCGGTGACCACGCCGCGCGAGACGCCGAGGTCGCCGCCCAGCGCCTTGGCGAGGTCGACGCCGATCTTGATGCCGCGGGTGGGGTCTTCGCCGATCCCCCGGCCCAGGGCCACCACGGCGTCGTGGATGCTCAGGTCGGCGCCTTTCTCAATGCGTTCGCGTTTCGTGATCTTCACGCGCAGGTCGCGGGGTTCCAGGCGCACGGGGATCTCGATGAGTTCGCCGCGACGTTCGGGGTCCGGTTCGCTCTCCTGGAACGACCCGGGGATCACGCTGGCGCATTGCGGATGGAAATCGTGGTCCGGGTTGTCGATGCAGAGGATCGTGGACCATTCGAACCCGGAGAAGTCCGGGCGTTTCATGTGCAGGATCCGCGGGAACACCTTGGGGTCGCCGCCGGACTTGATCTTGTGCTTGATCTCCACGTCCTCGATGTAGAGGTGGTTGCAGTCGCTGGCGAGCCCGGTGTCCAGGCGCCCGGCGATCGTGGCGGAGAGGTCGCGGCCGTTGTTCGTGGCGGGGAACAGGAAGTAGCGGGGTTTGTCGTAGCTTTTTTTCTCGTTTTTCATCAGCGCGGCGTCGGCGACGACGCGGGTGGCGGGGCCCAGGCGGAACACTTCGAGTTCTTCATGGTCGGCGACGTAGGCGACGTCGGCGCCGCGGGCGATCGCTTCCTCGCCGAGCGCGTGCGCGCGGGGTCCGATCACCACGGCGACCACGCGTTCGTTCTCGGAGTATTCCTTGTTGTAGGCGTCCATCATGTTCCGTGCGTGCGCGATCATCTCGTTGGATACGCTGCGCAGCTGGCCGTCGTCGGTCTCACAAAAAACCCACATGTCGCGGTATTCGCCCATTTTGTCTACTCCTTGAGTTTCGTCGCGATGAGTTCGGCCAGTTCTTCGATGGCGGCGTCGCTGGTGTCCATCACGCGGGCTTCGCGTTCTGTGGGCGAGGCGGGGATCGGGTCCACGCCGCGCACGATGGTGGGGGACCCCTTGAGGCCGATGCGTTCCAGGTCCGCGTCGATGTCCTCGGCGGTCCAGACGCTGGTGACGTCGTCGGCTTCCTCCAGGCGCTTTTTCTGCCTGTCCATGTGTTCGATGAGCCCCAGGCGTTCGCTGGCGCGGTTGTAGCTGGGCGCGAAGCCGGGGTCCGTGACGATGAAACTGCGAAGGGGGGCCTCGCAGTGTTCGATGGTCTCCATGGCGACCCGGGTCGCCTTCAGCCGGTCCCCGTCGGGGTCCAGTTCGAGGGAGGTGACGTGGGTGATGATCGGCATGTCGAGAAGGAGGGCGGTCTGGGGTCCGGTCTGTCCGGTCTCCCCGTCGGCGCTCTTGAACCCGGCGAAGACCAGGTCCACGTCGCCGATCTTGCGGATCCCGGCCAAGAGGGCGTGGGCGGTTGCCCAGGTGTCCGCGGCGGCGAACTTGATGTCCGAGAGCAGCACGCCGTGGTCGCCGCAGATCCCGAGCGCTTCGTGCAGGATCTTCTTGTAGTTCGGGGGACCCATGCTCACAACGTGCACGTTCGCGCCGTGTTTGACCTGCACTTCGCGGGCCGCTTCGAGGGCCATGTGGTCGTTCGGGTTCAATACGGTGGGGGTCTTGCCCCGGTTCAGGGTGTGGTCGTCCTTGAACTGGACCTGCCCTTCCCGGAAGTCTGGGACACCCTTGACGAGAACCACGAGTTCAAGGGGAGCCATGGGCGGATGGCGCCAAGGGGGCCCCTACTTTAAGGGTTGGGAAGAATCAAACGGGCCACCGGTGGCGGTGTGTGGCCGGACACCTGCGTACTGCGCGTCCTGCTGCGTGGAGGCTCTCGCGGGCGGCGTCTCAACGTGCCGGGGAGACCAATCCACGGGGGACCGCTTGCCCGGGTGCGTGCGCGTCGAGGAACCACTTCCTGGGTTGTCGTCAGCAGTCGGATTGGTAGTATTCGGAGGCGGACATGGTGACCGTGCCGCCTTGGCCGCTGAAGACCCGTTCAAGGACCGCCATGTTCAGGTTGCTCGGGCAGGAGTGGAACCCGGACTGGCCGCCGCCCATGGGGTCGAATCCGGGGGAGTATTCGTTGCCGTGGTTGAACACGTGGCCCAGCCCGAGGCAGTGGCCGAATTCGTGCAGGGCGACATGGTAATGGCTGCCCCATCCGGTGGCCATGGGGGCCGTGGCGATGCATCGGGGGAAGATGCCGGTGATCGCCATGAAGCCTTGCGGGACCACGGCGATGTCGGGGTTCAATCCCACCGGGAAGACGTCCCCGTCGCCGGGCACGTAGACGTTGAGTTTGAAGTCGGCGAGGTTGTCCGGGCCGATCTGTGCGATCCCGGTCTCCCACGACTCGATGGCCTCCAGGATGGCTCGCACGTAGAGCGGGTCGTTGATCCCCATGACGAGCACGTCGAGCTCGGTGGTGTTCCAGTTGAACCAGACCGGTTGTTCGTATTCATGGTCCGCGGTCACGGGTGTCGCGGCGCTCAATGACACCGCGATCAGGACCACGACGACGAGTGACTGGAATCGGATTCTGGGGTTCACGGCCAAGGCACCTGAGGCGGCCCACGCCCAGGTGAAGTATAAAGGGGGCGGTTCACCACGAAGAGGGCTCTTTTTATCCCGGGTCCAGGCGGTTCCCTTGTTTCGGCTCGTGTTGCGCGGCGGCGGCCTGCAGGCGATTCTCCTTTTGCGGCGGGCGTGCTACCTGGACCCGGCGACCGCAGGTCGCGTCGGGCGGAGCGCGCCGGTCACATTCCGCCCACGATGCGCGGGGTCGGGGGCTTCAGGTTCGACCAGACGGCGCGCGACCAGCTGGTGGGGCCGGTCTTGGGTTCCAGGCGGACCTCGGCAGGGAGTCGTGGGGGTCGTGCGGTGCCCAGGAAGACGGCGCGGTCCACGGCCTTCAAAAGCGGCAGGTCGTTGGGGTGGTCCCCGACGCCGATCGTCACGGCGCTGGGGTATTGTTCGCGGATCGCGCGCACCGCGTCGCCCTTGTCGTGATTGCCGGTCAGATGAAGCAGCCGGCCGTCGGGCACGAGCCGGAGCCCGCGGTCCTTGGCGGCCCGGTGGACCGCGCGCAGGGAACCGGACTCGATCAGGAACGGGGCGGAGTAGCTGCGGCGACGGGCGGGGCCGATCTGGCAGTCGGGCAGGCCGGTGACCTCCATGGCGCGTCGGCGGGTCATGCGCGAGAGGAGCTCCACTTGCGCCCCGGTCTCCTGGGCGATCTCCCTTGCGGCTTCTTCCAGTTCGGCCGCGCGGCGTCCCAGGATACAGTCCGGTTGGTGCCCGCGGACGATCACGGCGCCGTTCTCGGCGGCGAACGGGGCGTTGATCCCGAACTGGGCGCGCAGCGTGGTGAGTTCTTCCCGCGTCTTGTTGGATACGAACACGACCGGGATGCCGGCCTGCTGGAGTCGCTCCAGGGCGGCCTTGGCGCGGGAGCGTTCGAAGGTCCGCTCGTCGAGAAGGGCGCCGGCGGGGTCCGAGAAGACCACCCAGGATCTTGTCTTTGCACGGGGCTCGCTTCTCAGGGTGACAGGGTTCATGGGGATTCGTCGGCTATTGGCTACCAGCCATGATACGGGTTGTGGTACAAACTTGGGAGTACCCGGTCCCGTCATGAGGTCTATGAAAAAAATTTCCGTCACCGAAACCCTACCGGAGCCTGCGCAGCGGGCCGGGACGGGGCGGGCTCAGGCGGTCTCCGCTTCCTCGGGGCGCACCCGTTCCCACTGTTCGCGCAGTTCCAGTTCGCGCACGCGGTTCTCGATGTAGGGGAGGTCCAGTTGGCCGGCCCGGCGCAGCAGGATGCTTTTCGCATCGAGTTGGTCCTGCACGTTGCCGGCCATGAGTTTGCCGAGGATCGTGTCTTCCGGGGTGGCCACGGGGACCTCTTCACCGGAGAGTTCCACGCGGGTGGCGCGTTCGAGGGTCATGTGGTCCACGGGTCGCGAGGGCACCCGGGCGTCGACCCAGTGGATGCTCCATCGGTCGTAGAGGGGGAACGTGGTTCCGGTGCGGATCGCTTTTTCGGCTTTGTCGATCTTCATCCGGATGCCGTGTTCCGCCAGGTGTTGTTGGAACTCTTCCAGTTGCTCCTCGCGCAGGTCGATGATCAGGTCCACGTCTTCGGTGGCGCGCGGTCGCCCCCAGATCGCCACGGCGACGCCGCCGACGAGCACGTGGGGGATCCGCTTTTCCTGCAGGTGGCGCGAGACCGTGTTAATCAATTGGGTCAAGGCGCTCATGGTGTTTCCACAGGGTGCGCAGGATGTCGAAATCGACACGGTCGCCATGGGAGGCTTGCGGGTGTTCCCGCACGAGATGGTCGACGATGAGTTGGTTGATGTTCGAGACGGCCTGCACGGTGTCCTCGGGGGCCACTTGGGTCAGTCGTTCGCATGCGTGCACAAACTTCGAGTCGGTCTCCGGGCGCCCCATGGGAGCGTCCCACACCGGGGGGGCCACTTACGCCTTTCGGTGCGGGGGTGCGAAGCGCCGGGCTCGGCGTGGCACCGGGGGTCAGCCGCTGCCGGGCACCGGTCCGAGGGGGGTCTCTTCTTCGCCGGTGGGGGCGCTGTGCACGTCGTCGCGGGCGGGGGACCCGGTCGCGGTGGTGATGGGCCAGCTGCGGCCCAGGTGATGGGCGAGGCTGTTCGCGTAGTAGCGCAGGCGGGCCTCCCGGTTCTCCCGCACCGTCCAGCGGTTGCGTTTTTTCTTCACCATGTTGTATCGGCGCAAGAGGCGCAGGGCGAAGCGCACGTATTCTTCGGTCTCTTCCTGGTCCGAGAACGCGGCGTCCACTTCCTGCAGTTGCACGGTGCGTCGCCGGCCCGATGCTTGGGGGGTGTGGTCGATGAGGGCGCTGCGGAATCGGGCGAACGCGGAACCGGTGACGATCCGCACGCCGCGTTCTTGTAGTTCGTTGCGGGTCTTCGCGGTGGCGGAAACGAGTTCTTTCGTGCTCCACTGCCTGCCGGGGTGGTCCAGCAGGGTGACGGCCAACAGCGTGACGGGGGTGGCGGGGATCGCGGTGCCGATGTGGCGGATCAGGTCCTCGCCGAATTCCTGGATGTGCCGTCGGCGTTCGGCCCGGCTGCACGCGGCGTAGTCCACTCCGCGTGCGCTCATCCACTGCTTGAGCGGGACGGCCTCGCCGAAGGAGATCGACGCGTGGCCGTGCAGTTTGCGCTCTCCGGCGAGGAAGCGGGCCCCGTTCGTGGTGACGATGACGAGCGCCTGCAGCGGCATCACCAGCGCCATGGCGAGTTTTTTCCAGAACCCGGCTTTCCTGCGGATCCCCTGGGCTTCCTTGACGAGGTTGCGGTCCTCGATCACGCGGTCGTAGTTCACGCCGATGGGCACGAAGACGAGTTCGCGTTTGAACTCCGGGTCGGCCTCCAGGCGGGCGAGCCAGGTGAGCAGTCCCAGTTTCGGTGCGCGCAGGAGGCCGTCGCGTGTGAGGCCGCCTTCCGGGAAGACGGCCTGCGTGACGCCGTTGTGGGCGATCAGTTGGACGTAGCGTTCCAGGACCTTGTGGTAGAGCGGTTCCTTGTAGCCACGGCGCACGAAGTAGGAACCGAAGGATTTGAAGAGCGCCTCCAGGGGCCACACGCGGGCCCATTCCCCCACGGCGTACGAGATGGAGACCTTGCCGGCGAGCATGTACGAAAGCAGCACGTAGTCGAAGTTGGAGCGGTGGTTCACCACGAAGACGGGGGCGGCGTTCTCGCCGAGTTCTTCGATGACGTGCCGGGTGGCCTGGTCCACCACGCAGTCGTACAGGCTCCCGGAGACCATGCGTGCAAGGGGGTAGCCGATCCGGTAGTAGGTGAACAGGTTGAACGCGGGCACGATCTCTTCGATGTAGGCCTCCACACGTTTTCGTACCCGTTCCACGTCTTGGTCCTGCTCGCTGGCGTGGGCCAGGATCTCTTCGTTGAGCACGCCGTCGCCGAGCAGCTGGTGTTTGATCACGAGTTTGTTCGTGAACTTGAACCGTTGGCGGTACAGGTCGGGGGATTCGAAGAACTCGCGCAGGTTCTTCTCCAGGCGCCGGTTGAGGGTGCGTTTGACGAGGCCGCGGGCGGTCTCGTAGAGGGCGATCGCGATGGCGGCCACGGCGACGTAGCTGGCGAGCAGGAGGGCCAGGGAATGGCCGAAGAGCAGCGGCCCGAGCACCATGCAGGGATTCCAGGGGGGTGATGATATTTGGTCGATGCCGTTTCGTGGGGCGCCTTGGCCCTCTGGGGTCGCGCAGGACGCGTCGCCCTCACGCAAGGCTCATCAGGGTCGTGGGTCCGTGCGCCGGGCATGAAGACGCTTCGTGCGCGTGGATCCTGGTCGTTCGGGCCCGTGTCCGTGTTGTTGGGGTTTTCGTTGGCCTTGGCGGGTTGTTTCCATGGTTCGTGGGAGTCGGAGCCGTTCATGGATGAGAACGGGGAGCCGTTGGGGGATTCCTTGCAGTGGACCGAGGTGGCTTCGGGTCTGGAGCGGCCCACGTTCGCGGCTTCGGCCGGTGCGGGTGCCATGGTGGTGCTGGAACAACCGGGGTCTTTGCGTCTCTTGGACGAGGAGGGTCTGCGGGATGAGCCGGTCCTGGACATCCGGGACCGGGTGGGTTCGTCGGGAATGGAGCAGGGTCTTCTGGGGTCTGCGTTCGCGCCGGGTTTCCCGGACGACGATCGGGTCTTTGTCAGTTACACGGATGACGAGGGGGACAGCGTGGTCTCGTCGTTCACAAGCGCCGGGGATCCGGACGCCTTGCGTTTCGACCCGGAGAGTGAAGAGGAGGTGTTGCGGTTGCAGCAGCCGTACGGGAACCACAACGGCGGCATGATCGCGTTCTCCCCGGAGGACCACCTGTTCGTGGGTTTCGGGGACGGCGGGGCGGGCGGTGATCCCGACGGCAACGGCCAGGACCCTTCCACCTGGCTTGGTTCCTTGTTGCGCGTGGATGTCTTGTCGTCGCCGGGGTACGAGGTGCCGGGGGACAACCCGTTCGTGGACGACGAGGAGGGGGCGGCAGAGGTGTGGGCGTTCGGTCTTCGCAATCCGTGGCGCTTCTCGTTCGACCGGGAGACGGGGGACCTTTGGATCGCGGACGTGGGGCAGGGTGAATGGGAGGAGGTGAACCACGTGCCGGCCGACGAGGGGGCGGGGTGGAATTTCGGTTGGCCCCGCTTCGAGGGCGACGAGCGGTTCTCCGACGCGCCGGCCGACGATCCGGTCTTCCCGGTGGCGGTCTACCCGATCCGCGGGGAGGACCATTGCTCGGTCACGGGAGGGTATGTGTACCGGGGGGAGGCGATCGATGCCTTGCAGGGGACGTACCTGTTCGGGGATTGGTGCTCCGGCGTGGTGTGGGGGCTCCAAAAGGTGGCAGGGGACGGGGACGGGCAGGAAGACTGGGTCATGGGCGAGCTCATGCAGACGGGGCGCCAGATCTCCAGTTTCGGCGAGGACCACGCCGGTGAGTTGTACCTGGTGGACCATGCGGGGGCCGTGCTTCGCCTGGAGACGAAATGATCGGCGCAGCATACGGCGCAGACCCTGTGATATTCAATAACACACCGGGGTGCGGCTCGTGGCGTAAAAATCAGGGATAAGGAGTAACGGGGAGAAAGAAGCCGGCGGGGCCGGCGGCTATTTCCTGACCTTGACGGGCGAGGCGAGCTCGTCTTCGCGCAGGTTGTACTCCTTGCGGCGCACGGCGGCGATCGTGGCGGCCTCCACGTTCTTCGTGCCGATGTTCGGCGTGGCGAAGGCCCTGACGACATCCGCTTCCGGCACGTTCGGGCACTCCTTGGTGAGCTGGTCGAACAATCGCCTGGACCCCTGGTCCGACTTGATGATGTTCATACCGGCCTTGTACTGCTTCTCAATTTCCTTGTGAAGCTCCTCGATGGCGGATAGGCTGCGGCGCATGCAAGACCCGTTTGACCACACCCCTTGATAAAACTAAGGATTGTTGGTCCATCGAAACCAATGAAATCGGCCGTTTACCGAGATAATCCGTATCATTCTTTCGCTCATTCTTCGAATCGCAGCATTGGCGCGCCATTTTGCGGGCACGGGCGACCCCTGGCGCCGTGTTGAGCGGGTTCGCGCGGCGGCAGGTACACGCAGACGCGCCGGGCCGCAGGGTCGCGGGCCTGCGCGCAACAGGAGGGGGCACCCCTTGGAGACGGTGCCAACCGGCCCCCCTGACGCGGGCCGCTGCGGGCCTCCCGACCCCCCTGGGTATTTAAGGCGAGGGTGGATACGGGGGCTCCTCGGGACCCTGAGTGCGTCGCAGATAGGACGGGGGTCTCTGCGAAGCGTTCACAGGGCGGTTGTTGACAGAATGGTATCGATGGAGGATGTCCCCAAAATCGGGATCACGGGACTCCCGAACGTGGGGAAGACGAGCACGCTCATCAAGATCGTGAAGAAGCTTGAGTCGGAGGACTTCACGGTCGGTGGGATGGTGACCACGCCGGTCGAAGAGGGCGGACGCCGCGTCGGGGTGGCCGTGCGGGACTGGCGCCAGGACAACCAGGAGGTCTTCTCGCGGCTCGACTGGGAGACGAAGCAGAAGGTGGAGACGGACGAGGGGGTCTACCACGTGAAGACGGAGGTCCTGGAAGCGATCGGCGTCAAGGCGCTGCGCGAGGCGCTCGAGGACCCGGAGGTGGACATCCTGATCATTGACGAGGTGGGGAAGATGGAGATGCATTCGGAGCTGTTTTGTGACACGGTGAAGGAAGCGCTCGATTCCGACAAGCCCGTGTTGATGACGCTGCACAAGAAATCCCGCAACCCGCTGCTGCAGGACATCCGTCGACGCGACGACGTCCGGATCCTGGAGGTCACCCCGGTGAACAAGAACCTGCTGCCGTACAAGATCGAGAAAGTGCTCAAGGACAAACTCGAGAAGTACTATTTCTGAGGGGCTTGGCTTGGCAGACCGACCCGCGAAGATCGTCAGCCGGGGTCTTCTCTACCTGCTTGGCGCCGCGTTCCTGCTCCTGGGCGCCTTCGCCTTGCTGATCATCGCCCTGGGGTCCCCCTCGCCGCTTCGATTGGTCCTCGCCGTCGTCCTCCTTGCGCTCGCCCTGCTTTTCCTGCGCTCCGGCTATGCGGCGTTGGGCACGGTGAAGGCGGACGCGGAGGCAAAAGACGGCAATGCGGGCGAGACAAGGCCGCGGGATTTTTCGACCGAGAACGAGCCCGGTAGGAGGACCCAGGGTGGCGAAAAAGCCGACGACCGAATGGATCCGTGAAGGCGCGACCCGTCTGCTCGTGCCGATGGATGCCCGGCGGGAGCGGCCTGAGAGACGCAGAGACGGGCCGGTGCGCGGGCCGGGCCTTAAGGCGGGCGGCACGTTCTACAATCCCGCCATGCGTTTTGCCCGGGACCTGTCCGTGTTGTTCACCGAGGCTCGCATGGAGGCGCACGCGGCGAAGAACACCCACAAGGCGTTGGTTCCGTATCGCTATCTGGATGCCTTGGCGGCCACGGGCGCGCGCATCCTGCGGATCGCCGTGGAGGCCCGGCGGCCCCCCGGTGTGGTCTTCGAAGGGGTCGCCTGTGATCGGGACCCGCGGGTCGTTGCCCTGCTCAGGAAGAACATCGCGGGCAATCACGCCGCCGAGCGCGTCGCCGGGATGCAAGGCGACATGCACGAGGTGGCCGCTGGCGGTCATTGGGACCACGTGGACGTCGACCCGTTCGGTTCCCCGGTGCCGTTTCTGGATTCCGCGGTCCGCCGACTCTCGCGCGGCGGGACCATCGCCTTGACCGCCACGGACACCGCGGCCTTGACGGGGGCGGCCGCGGCGGCGTGCCGGCGTCGCTACGACGCGCAGCCTTGGCACGCCGCGGGCATGCATGAAATGGCACTGCGGATCCTGGCCGGCGCGGCGGTGCGCACCGCGGCGCGGCATGAGATCGCCCTGCGCCCGGTACTGGCGCATGCCACGGACCATTATGTGCGGGTGTACCTGGAAGCGGACAAGGGAGCAGGGAGGGCGGATGCGGCGCTGGACCGCTTGGGGTTTCTCGTCGAATCCCGGGATGGCACGCGTCGCTATGGATCCCACGCGGACAATGCCGCCCCCGACGTCGTACGCTGGGCGGGGCCCTTGTGGGGCGGCCCGTTGCAGGACCCACAGTGGGTCGCCGCGCTGCACGGGCGGATGGCCGCACATCCGCACTTGGACCGCCCTGCTCTGGAGCGGTTCCTGCTCCGCGCGGCAGAAGAATCCGGTCCCGCCTTGCCCGTCTATGAGATCGCGGAAGTGGCGCGTGCGAACAAGGGCGGTCCGCCACGTCTGGAGGATTTTCTTGCACGCTTGCGGGAGGCGGGTCACCGCGCGACGCGGCTGCATTCGACACCCACCGGCTTCAGGACCGATGCAGAGTGGCAGCAGATCCTGATTGGCGCGCGCGGCATGAGCGCACGGGCGTGAAACAAGGCGGCACCAACGACCACACGGCGCCTCTCGTGCACGATGCGATCGCTGGGTCCTGCACGCTCACACGAGAACGGCAAACCGTATCCCGTCGACCGGCCAATCCCATTCTTCCTTCTCAAAGGGTTGCATTCTTCTTCTATGCAACGCTTCAAGAGTCCCATTCCGATGGGCCAGAGACTCCAACTCGGTTCCCTTTGGCGACCAACTTTACCGGACGTGACGCTCCGGTGGTTCGACATTGCAATGGGACCTGTGGACAAGGTGTGTAACATGACCATGACAATGAAACATCAAACGGCACTGGTTGCTCTGGTGCTCATGGGGGCGGCGCTCGCGGTCCCTTCCCTGGCAAACAACGATCCGGACCCTATGGACCTCTTGTTGGCCAAGGCGGACCCGAAACTGATCGAGGACCTGGAGGCAGGCAAGGACACCGGGTTCGAAGTGATCCTGAGCGGCCCCGTGCATGAGGAGGTCGGGATGCTCGCATCCTTGGACCGCGCTCAGGCCATGGACGAACTGCGGCAAAGCGCCACGCCGTTCTTGCAGGATGTGGAATCCGTGGCCACGGCCAGCGGCGGCCAGGTGGTCGCCGACTGGCCTGCCGTCCCGGCCGTCAAGGTCACCGGGGACCTGGCTCTGCTCAAGAAGTTGGCACAAAACCCCGATGTGCGCCACATGGTGGCGGACCATGAGGAAGCGGTGCGCATCATCGACCCCATCGAGAGTGAAGGCGGGCCCGGCGCGTTGAACAAGGAAGGCCGCCACATGATCAACGCGGAGGAACTATGGGATCTCGGCTACCGGGGTGCGGGCGTGACTGTCTCCACGATCGACACGGGGATCGACGCGACCCACGAGGCGTTCAAGAACGCGGACGGTTCCTCGCGCGTCGAGAAGTTCGGGGACTGCGTCTCTGGTGGCTGTGACGACGTGGCACCGTACGACGACCACGGTCACGGTACCCACGTCTCGGGCACCGTGCTCGGCACGAACCTCTATGACGACCCGGAATGGGGCGTCTACCAGGAGGTGGGTGTGGCTCCCGAGGCGAGCCTGATCGTCGCGAAGTTCCTCAGCGGCGGGGGCGGTGGTTCCTGGGAGGGGGCCATGGACGCCCTGCAGTGGTCCTTCGACGAAGGCGCGGACATCACCTCCAACTCGTGGGGCGGGGGTTGTGCGGGCAGCGTCACCGTGATCGAGCTCATCAGGAACCTCAACGAGCTCGGCATGCTCAGCGTGTTCGCCGCCGGCAACTCGGGCAGCTTCGGGATCAATGGGCCCGGTTGCGGCGAGTATCTGATCAGTGTCGGCGCCGTGGATGCCAACGAGAACATCGCGGGCTTCTCCAGCCGCGGGCCGTGCGAGGACCCGGACACCAAGTCGGGTTCCCGGATCTGTCCGGATGTCGTGGCGAAGGGTGTGGATGTGCGCAGCGCGATCCCGCGCTCCGGGGCGGGTTGGGCGGACGCCTCGGGCTACAGGAACTGGCAGGGGACCTCCATGGCGACGCCGCATGTCGCCGGGGCAGCGGCGCTGATCACCGAGATGAAAAAAGACCTCACCGGCGAGGGTTGGGACACGCCGAACCGGGAGGAACGTCAGCTCTTCAAGGACACCGCGAAGGACCTCGGTGCCGACGGACCGGACAACAACTACGGCTGGGGCTTGGTCCAACTGGGCCCCATCGCGAGCATGCTCGACCCCACCGACGGGGCGCGCGTGGTCGGCCACCTGAGTGTGACGGACCCGGAGATCCGGCTCACGGAGCAGACCTTCCTGCGCTTCCATGTGCGCAACCTGGGCGAAGCGGTCGCATCGGGCACATTCGAGGTGGAACTGGAAGACCCGGACGGGCACAGCGTGTTCGGTGTCTCGAGCACCCAGGACCTGGGGCTCTTGGACGGCGCCGAGGCGCAGCACACGTTCTCCAGCACGGACCCCCTCTCTCGTGGGACCTACACCTGGCGCGGCTCGTTCGATTACTCATGGACCGACCCGGACACGGGGCTGATCCGATCAGAGACCATCGAACGCTCAGGTCAGTTCGTGCTGCGCGCCGTGGTCATGGAGATGACGGTGGAAGGGCTTGATGAATCGACGATGATCGGGAACACCCAGGAACTCGTCTGGACGGCGACGAACGAAGGCAACGATTTCGCGCAGGGTGCGACTGTGGAGTTCACGGTGCCCACGGAGTACGAGTTCGTGCCGGGCGACAATTTCGACCCGCAGGTCGAGGAGTCGCGCTACGCGGACCCCACACCGGATGCGGTCCAGCAGCCGCTTCCCATAGACGATGTGACCCTGGTCTTCGAGGTGGGCGACGTGCCCGTGGGAGATTCGTTCTCCTTCACCACGAACCTTCTGCCTCTGGTGCCCGGTGGTTATGCGCTCGAATCGTTCGCGGCGTACGCAGACGGAATCGGGCAGAGTTTCACCGAGACGCGGACCCACACCCAGGAAGTGACCATCACCCCGTAGTAAGGGAATGTGGCGTCTTTTCCCTTTCTCTTTCTCTTCTTCTCTTTCCGATTCCTACAGTACCTTTGGTGGACCCGTAATGACAAGTGCAGCCCGTTTGAACTGGCCGGCCTGGAGTGCGATTGCGATGGCCCTGTTCGTGTTGGCGACCGCTTTCGCGAACCCGGGGGGCCTGGGTTCCGAAGAGCCGCAGGGGTACTGGGACGACCTCGGGGAGGACGGCCGGGTCTGGGTGCCCGCCGAGCGGCCCACGACGACGGCGCTACCGGACCCGGACCTGGGTGCGTACCACAACCACCTGGAGACCGAGGACGTGCTCCGCCAGATGGCCGATCAGCGCCCGGATCTCTTCTCGTTGAGCCCGTTGGGCACGACGGTGCAGGGAAGGACGATCTGGCTCATGAGCGTGACGGGTCCGGGCGACCCCTCGGACCGGGCGCGGATCCTTCTGGATGGTGCGCACCACGGGGACGAGGTGATCGGGAGCGAGAGCCTCACACGGTTCCTGCTCCAGATCCATGAGGAGTACGACACCGATCCGTCATTGCAAGCGGTGCTCGATCATGTCGTGGTCGACGTGGTGCCCATTGTGAACGTGGACGGCGTGGCGCACGTCCCGCAGTGCAGCTTCTATGCGGATTGCCGCAAGAACGCCAACGGGGTGGACCTGAACCGGAACTACCCGGACCATTGGGGCGGATCGGGTTCCTCGGGGAGCCCGGGCAGTGCGATCTATCGGGGACCGGAGCCGCTTTCGGAGCCGGAGACGCAGGCGCTTTCGGGCCTTTTGGACGAACGCGATTACGCGTTGCACGCCTCCTTCCATTCCGGGGCCGAGGTGATCTTGTGGCCGTACGGTTGGACGACGGCCCCGCCGCCGGAGGAAGCGGTCTACAAGGAACTCGGCGACGAACTCACGGACCTGACGGGTGTACCGCACGGCCAGATCTCCACGGCGCTGTACCTGGCTTCGGGGACCACGGTGGACCAGGCGTACGGGTCCGCGGCGGGCTGGCGCCCGATCTCCTACACGCCGGAGGCGTATCGCGGCAGCGGCAATGCGTTCGACTGGTGGCTTCTTTTCAATCCCCCGGAGACCGAGCAGGCGATCCAACCGGTGGTGGACACGTGGTTGTCGTTCATTTGGCATCTTGCAAAAGAGGCGCCCCGTTTCTCGCCCGGGACTCTCGAGTCGCCGTTGACCCTGGATCTGGGTCCGGATGCGGGTACGTTCGAGTTCACGGTGACGGAGCCGGAGCGGCGGCCTTTCGTGGATGCGAACGTGCAGTTCATGGCTCATGAGGCGCCGATCTACGTCGATTCCGTGAATCCGGTCCCGCTTTCACCCAATGGGAACGTCCACGCGGGTTCTTTTGACCTCTTCGCCTGGGATTCCGGTTCCTACAATCCACGCCTCGTCTTCGACGCCGGCCCGTCGGGGATCCTTGAACGGGTGCTGGACGCCGAGTTGATCCAGGTGGGTGTGGAATTGGAGCTGGAGCGCGAGACCATGGGCACGCCCCATTCCAACGAAGTGACCGCCACGATCGCGGCGGGGCCGTTCCAGGTGGCCGCCGGGGACGTGGAGTTCCGACTGCTGCCGGGCGGCGAGGTGATCGACGCTCAACCGTTCGTGGCCTGGCCCGGTGAACCGGCACTTGTGGAGACGGCCTTCACAGGCCATGGCTTGTCGGACGGGGCGCACCGCGTGGTCGCCACCGCAGAGTTCACGGCCTTGCACGAGGGCCAGCAGGTAACTGGAACCGCGCGTCTCGACCAGGACTTCATCGTTGAACGCGCGCAGGTGGAAGCGACCAAGAGCTTCCCGGCCGAGAGCCCTGTTTTGGAGCCGTTCGTCGTGACGACGCTTCTGGAGAACACGGGCAGCCGACAGGCCCTGGACGTGCAGCTCAATGAGACAATCCCGCTGGGCTACACGATCATGCCGCACGAGGCGCCCGGGCTGGAGCCGCTGGGGTCGCCGCCGCCGGACTTCGTGTCACCACGTCTCGACGGGGGCGTCGACCTGGTGTGGGACCTTGGAGACCTGGCGCCGGGGCAATGGCTGGATGTGGAATACACCCTGATGCCGCTTTTGCCGGGGGAGACCATGTTGCACTCGTCCTGGGCGTATGAGGGCGAATACGACGTGGGCACCGTGGCTTATGCCGGTCAGCTGGAGCCGGTGCATCGGGCCGAGTGAGGTGGAGCGAGCGGGGCCGAGCTGCCAGGCGCAGACTACCCACCCTGTCTTCTCCCGGTCTCTTGCCGAAAAAAGTTCACCGCTTTACCGGTTTTCGCACCTGGGGTTCGAAACCCGGTTCTACAGCGTTCAGCCCTTCGAGCGATTGCCCGAAACCGGGCACTGTGTGGCGTGCGTGAAGGACCTTTGTGCCGTTTCGATGCATGAGGGCCGCCTGCGACAGTGACCGGCATGGGAGGTGTGTGTTGACATGGACAAAAATGCAAAAGGCCTGACTTTGCTCCTGGTGATCGTCTTGATCGGATCCGCGATGATCGCTCCAGGATGGGCAGACGAACATGATGAAGAGCTCATAGTGCCGTTCACCCCGATCTCCTCGGTCTATTCCGAGGATTTCGCCGTGGACGAGGGGGATTTCACCACCGGGGGCACTTCCGGGACTTGGGAGTTCGGTGTGCCTGCGAGCCCACCGGAGATCCTGGAAGGTCAGACCCCGAACGTATGGGGCACCGATCTCGACGGAGACCACGGGTCCTCGGATTGTGGCTGGATCCAGAGTCCCGCCATCGACCTGTCCGAATATCCCGCCGTGCCCGGTGGAGTGACACTGGCGCGGTTGTCGTTCGAACACTGGATCGACGCCCGCTACAGCAGTTTCTCCGGGTCTGCGTGGTCCGGTGGAATCGTCACGGTGAGCTCGGACGGTGAGGACTTCGCGCCCATCGACCCGATCGGAGGCTACGACACCGATGGCGTGTTTTCCGGTCAGGCGAACTGCCTGGGGATCAGCACGGACCAGGGGATCTACTCGACCCTGTCCACACAGACCACGGCAGCGGATGATTGGAGGACCGGGGAGTTCGATGTGACCGAGTTCCTTGGCGGCGATCTCCATGTGCGCTGGTTCTTCGGAGCCGGTGGCACGTCGATCACCGAGCGCGGCTGGTACATCGACGACGTGGGCGTCCAGGTCGGTGTGGGTGCAAACGCACCGCTGCCCGAACTGCCGGACCTCCCGGACCCCGACAACCCGCTCCCGTCGCTCGGGCTGCAAGCACCGGGGTGGACCGCGGGCGGTCAGGATCCAAGTTGGGAATACGGCCCCGTGACGGACGATTCCTCGAACGCGGCGAACATCCAGGGCGAGCTCGGCTACATGACGAACCTGGACGGCGGCACGAACAACCCGGAGTGCGGCTACATCCAGTCTCCGCCGATTCCGGGCACGTTGCTCGCGGGGGACCCCACGCTGAGCTTCGAGCACTGGTACCGGATCCCCGGCGCCTTCGTGGACGTCGCATGGGGCGGCGGACTCGTCATGGTCTCCGGCGACGGCGGCCTCACCTGGGACTACATGGACCTGCCCGAATACGACCGGCCGCTGGATTACACCGGCGGCAACCCACAATGTTTCACGGACTTCGGTGCCCCGATCGACGGCAACGTGTTCTCCGGTGCGAACACGCAACTGCACACGGTGGACGTGGACCTGAGCGCCTATGTGGAAGCCCCCTCCGTGCAGGTGCGCTTCGTCTACGGGTCGGTGACCTTCGCGTATGAAGGCTGGTTCATCAAGCAGGTGGATCTCGGCGGGACCCCGCTGTTGCCTTAGACGGACCGGTCCGCCAGTCGACCTTTTCCTGACCTTTTCCTCTCTCTTTCTTCACTCCACATGAACGAGGTACATACGATGAAATTCCATGCAAGCAAGATGGCAAGCGCTTTGGGCACGCTCCTTTTGGCGATGGTCCTGGTCGGTTCGACCCTGGCGGTCCCCGCGATGGACGAGGTCAAGGACCCGTTCGCGCTCGCCGACGAGCACGTGAGACAATCCGGTGCGGTCCAGGGGCATCATGATCTTCTGGGCATCGCAGGCCCGGAACTCACCGAGCGGATCGAATCCGGGCAGACGGACGGCTTCGACGTGATCCTGCTGGGCCCGGCCCATGTGGGGGTCACCGAGGCGCGCTTCCCGCAACGGGGGCAGGCCATGGAGGAACTGGAACGCCGCTCCGAGCCGTTTTTCGGTCTCGTCGAAGGCGTCACGACGATCCTGGGCGGCGACGTGGTCAAATCCTGGCCCGCCGCGAACGCGGTGAAGGTCTCCGGCGACCTCACGCTCTTGCAGACCCTTGCGGCCATCGACGGCGTGCGCCACATGGCGCTCGACTACGTGGGCGTCGTGGGCCTGGAGCAGGACCCGGGCGTCGACCCGATCCCGGACGAAGCGGGCGCGCAGAACTCGGAGGGCCGCAAAATGATCCAGGCCGAGGACATCTGGGCGGCCGGTTTCGAAGGCGACGGGATCACCGTCGCAGTGATCGACACGGGGATCGATGCCGACCACGAGGCGTTCAAGAACACGGACGGCACCTCGCGGGTGGAGAAGTTCGCGGACTGCGTCACGGACGGTTGTGACGAGGTCTCACCCTACGACGACCACGGGCACGGCACGCACGTCGCCGGGACCGCCGCGGGTTCCGATGCCTATGACGACCCGGAACACGGGACCTTCGAGGAGGTCGGGGTGGCGCCCAAGGCGGACATCTTCGGCGTGAAGTTCCTGAACTCCGGCGGCGGCGGCAGCTTCGAAGGCGCCATGGACGCGCTCCAGTGGAGCTTCGACAACGACGCGGACCTCACCTCGAACTCCTGGGGCGGCGGCTGCTCGGCCTCCTCGAGCGTGATCACGCTCCTGAACCAGCTCAACGACCTGGGGATGGTCAGCGTGACCTCCGCCGGCAACGCGGGCCCCTCCAGCAACACGATCAGCGGACCCGCGTGCGCCATCTCGGCGATCGCCGTGGGTGCCGTGGACGGCGACGAGAACATCGCATCGTTCTCCAGCCGCGGTTCCTGCACGGACCCGACGGAAGAGGAAGGGGACCGCACCTGCCCGCACGTGGTGGCCAAGGGAGTGGCCGTGCGCAGCGCGATCCCCCGCTCGGGCGCGACGAACGCGGACCCATCGGGTTACAAGACCTGGCAGGGGACCAGCATGTCCGGCCCGCACGTCGCAGGCGCCGTGATCCTCATGGAAGAGATGAAACGGTTCTATGACGGGGTCGGTTGGGACACGGCGAACCGGGCGGAGCAGGAGATGCTGAAGCTCACGGCAAAAGGCCTGCCGGAAGGCGGCGAAACGCCGAACAATGACTACGGATGGGGGATCGCGCAGCTTCTGCCGGTTCTGGCGCTCTTGGAGGACAGTGATGATGCGAACATCATCGACTCGTTCAGCATCTCAAAGGAAGAGGTCCGCCTGTCGGAGTCCACCACGTTGTCGTTCTCGGTGACGAACCTGGGCGGCGCCACCGCGAACGGCGAATTCCTGGCCGAACTGGAACACCCGGACGGCACCCTGGAGACCCTCGCCGACGAGACGGTGAGCCTGGGACTCTTGGACGGCGCGAGCGTCTCCGAGACCGTGACGGTCCAGGGCGACGTCCTGCCCGGCGAGTACACCTTCAGCGCCTCGTTCGACTACACGTGGGAGGACGGCGACGGGGAGGAGCAAAGCGGCCTGGTGGAACACGTGGGGACCTTCGTGGTCAAACGGGTGTTCCTGGAGATGGACCTGGAGGGCCTGGAGAACGAGACGTCGCCGGCGAACCGCCAGGACCTCGCGTTCCAGGTGGACTCCACGGGGAACGAACCCGCGTTCGACATGACGCTGGAGTTCACCTTCGCAGACAGCTATGAGTTCATCCCGGGGGCGAACTTCGATCCGTTGGACCTGAACACGGTCTACGCGGACCCGGCCCCGGACCGGGTGGTCGAGAACTCGGACCACAACCGGATCACGTTGATCTGGGACGTGGGGGACCTGCCTGAAGGGGACTCGTTCTCCTTCACGTCCAGCGTGCTCCCGACCCTGCCCGGGGACTACAACTTCCTGGGCGTCGGGAAGTTCGACGACGGGATCGGGCAGAGTTTCGGTCAGGCGAAGGTGTGGAACCAGACGGTCGACCTGGGACTATAGGAGTGCCCGGCCCACTTTCTCTTTCTCTTCTCCTTCTTTCTCTTTTTTCGCCTGCGCAGAAGCGGACCTGCTCTCGGGTCCGCACAGATCAATGGCGAAAGAGCATGCGAGACGCCCAGGCTATCCATTGCGTGGTTCGTCGTTGAGGAACCGGCGCAGTGTACCGGTTTTCTGGAGGAACTGTTCTCCTTGCCGGGTCGCACGCAGGGGTGTGGACTCCACGAGGCCGCTGTTTTCCATGTCGGCGACATGGCGCCAGAACCGGTCGTGGGGTACGTTGACTGAGGTCTGGATCTTGGAGGGGGGGATCGCCTCGGGCTTGTGTTCCGCCCGGCGCACGGCTTCCAGGATGTCCGTCCAGATCTCCATGCGGCTTCGGCGGTGTGTGCGGCGGCTCACGTCCAACAGTCTCCCGGAGGGTCGACGGCCCCCTTCAGGGGAACAATGACTCATCCCTATACAAGCTTTATTCACCGCAGCCTGGCGTGAGGCAGGGTCCATTTCCATGAGGCAGGCCCGGCGAACCGGGACCGGTGCAAGTTCCCTGGAGTTGCGCAAAGAACCGCACCTACTGCGGAATTGCCGATTCTTGACAACAAAACGGGTTGTGGCGGCCTCGTTCCGCGTTCATCACGAGAATACTCTTGTAACCCGGCTGGGTGTGAATCGATACGCGCTCGTGGTTGGGCGTGTGGAGGTAGTTTACTTGAACACGAAAAAGACGACGATCGCCACGTTGGCGGCTCTCGGCCTGGTGCTTGTTTCCATGGCCCCCGCAGCAATGGCTGACGAACATGACGGCGCGGATGCACTCCTGTGGACCCAGGGCGGAGAGAACTCCTCTTGGGACTTCAACGGGGAGAGCTACGCGACGAACCACGACGGCGAATACAACGGCAGCGAATGCGCCTACATCGAGAGCCCGCCGCTTCCGCTCGCGCTGAGCACGGAAGTCACCCTCGAGCACAGCTTCGACTACGAACATTCGTCCTTCAGCGGCACCGCCTGGGACGGCGGCGTGCTCCTGGTCTCCACGGATCTCGGCGTGAGCTGGCAATACCTGGACCTCGATGCCTACACGAGCGCGGGCAGCTTCTCCGGCGTGAACAACTGCGTCGATGAGCTCACCGGCGAGGACGGCTCGGGCCGCAATGCGTTCTCGGGCTTCGGCTCCGAGGTGAGCACCACGGTGGACCTGGCGGACCACGATCTGGGCCCCACGGACATCGTGCAGGTGCGCTTCGTCTCGGCCAGCGACTCCATCGTCAACTACCCAGGCTGGACCATCGACGACGTGACGATCGGCGGCATCCCCGCCTTCATCGCGTGATCCTGGCACAGTGATCCCTTTTCCCTGTCTTCTTCCTTCGTTCCTTTTCTTGATTCCCTGGACCCGCGAGATGCGCTGTTCAGCGTAGGATCGGACCCCTCCCCCTGGGGTGGTACCCTTAAACATCGACCGTTTGGCGCGCCTCGTGTCTTCCGAGCAGGCGACGGTCCGCACGCCGGCGACCATGGGCAATTTCGGTCCGGGTTTCGATGTGACGAGCCTGGCGTTGGATTGGGGCGGCGACACCATCACGGCGACGCGCCTGGACGAGGGGATGCCGGATGAAGTGGTCGTCACAGGCCGCGGAGCCGGTTCGATCCCGCTTTCGTGGCAGGAGAACGCCGCGGCGTTGGGCTTCGAGGCGGTGCGCGGCCGCCTGGGGGAAAAGGCTCCCGTACGTCTGGACGTGGCGAAGGGCACGCCGCCGGGGTCGGGGCTCGGTTCCAGTGCATCCAGCGCGGCCGGGGGCGTCCTGGTTGCGCTGCGTTTGTTCGCACCGGTGGAACCCTGGCAGCCTCGGGCGCTCCTGCGGGCGGCGCTCAGCGCGGAATCGGGCGAGCACGGCGACGACGTCGCGGCGGCCCTTTTGGGTGGGCTCGCCATGGTGCGAGCCGGGGAGTGCGTGCGCTGGGATCCGCCCGAGGGCTTGGCCTTGGCGATCGTGCGGCCGGAGTTGGAGCTCTCCACCCGGGAGATGCGCGATGTGATGCCCGAACAGGTGGCCATGGGCGACGCCGTGCAAAACATGGCGCAGTTGGCGTTCCTGCTTTCCGCTTGGAGCCGGGGGGACGTGCGAGGTGTGGCCGGCTCTCTCGATGATCGGCTTGCGGCGCCGCATCGGCGCGCGAAGATCCCGTTCTATGACGCGGTAAGGACGGCGGCGCGCGAGGCGGGCGCCGTGGACATTGCGATCAGCGGCTCCGGTCCTTCCATGTTTTCGGTCACCGAAGGAATCAAGGAGGCACGAACCGTAGCAAAATCGATGGCTCAAGCCGTACAAGAGTCAGGGACGCCGGCACAAGAGATCGCTTGTCTTCCCGAGTCGCGACATGTATGGAAGGAGGCGCTGGCTTGAACCTGGCCTGCATGGTGTGCGGCAAGCACGCGCCCATGTCCGAGCCGTCCATGCGCTGTGTGTGCGGCGGGCTGCGTGAGGTCCATGGCCATTGGACGGCGCCCCGGGAGACGTGGGACAAGCGTCCCTTGGGGGTTTGGCGTTACGAGGAGATGCTGCCGGTGGCCGAACACCCGGTGCGTGTGAGCCTGGCGGAGGGGGGAACGGCGCTCCATGAGACCCCGAGCCTGGCCCGGTGGGCCGGTGTCCGCTCGTTGTGGGTCAAGAACGAGGGCGAGAACCCGACGGGTTCGTTCAAGGACCGGGGGATGACGCTCGCACTCACGTTGGCGCGCGCGTGGGGCAACAGCGTGGTGGGATGCGCGTCCACGGGGAACACGGCGGCCTCCATGTCCGCGTACGCGGCGCGGGCCGGGCTGCAGGCGGTGGTGCTCGTGCCGGCGGGCAACGTCGCGCTCGGCAAGCTGGCGCAGAGTCTGGTGCATGGGGCGCAGGTGATCTCGGTCAAGGGAAGTTTCGACGCGGCATTGGAAGTAATCGACGAATTGGCCAAGGAGGGTTCGCTGTATCTGCTCAACAGTGTGAACCCACTGCGTCTGGAGGGCCAAAAGACCTTGATCTGGGAGGCGTTGGATCAGTTTTATGCGGCCGGCGGGGACGCTCAAGAACGCATCGAGTCCGTGCCGGACGTGGTCGTCTACCCGGTGGGCAACGCGGGCAACATCTCGGCGGCGCACAAGGCGCTTCTGGAATGGAAGCAGGCGGGGCTGATCGACCGGATGCCGCGCCTGGTGGGTGTGCAGGCGCACGGGGCGGCGCCGCTGGTCCGGTATTTCGAGGCGGGGGGCGGCAAGACCCACGGTGTGGCGTTCGAGGCGGAGACGGACCCGGATACGGTGGCCACGGCGATCCGGATCGGGAACCCGGTGAGTTGGCCGAAGGCGATCAAGGGCGTGCGCGAGACCGGGGGCACGTTGTTGTCGGTGTCCGATCAAGAGATCACGGCGGCTCAGGGCCTGCTCGCGGCGAAGGAGGGGATCTTCGTGGAGCCTGCCTCGGCGGCTTCCTTGGCCGGCTTGAAGCAGTTGGTGGACTCGGGCGGCGTGGACCGGGATGAGCGCGTGGTCTGTGTGGCCACCGGCAACGGCTTGAAGGACACGGCGGGAATCCTGGAGCGGTTGTCCGTTTCGATCAAGGAGACCGAGGCGACCTTGGACGCGGTCCGGGAGGCCATCCCGAAACCGGCGGGGCCATCAGTGAAGGTGCGCTCGTCGTAGCGACCGGTTTGATGGCACAAGTCGGGCCGGGAGGTCCCAGGGACCGGGGGGAACGGGAGGAATCCACAAAAGGGGAGAGGCTCTGCGGCCACTCCGGAGACCATGGAGTCCGCACGATGAGACTGGAACTGGAAGTGGAACTCAGGGACG
>CAYVRY010000014.1:0-26828 GCA_964452895.1 uncultured Halobacteriales archaeon | reverse complement strand
CGATCGATGGAGGAGGAGTACAATGGTGAACGTGAAAACCGTCGCGCCGCCCGAGCTGGGTCCGGCGCTGGGATACAGTCATGGAGTGCGAATCGGGAACCTGCTCTTTGTCGCAGGACAGATCGGCGGAGAACCCCTCGGGGACGGTCGGCACAAGGTCGTCGAGGGGGGGCTCGTGGCGCAGTTCGAGAAGGCGCTGGAGAACGTGGTCAAGGTCGTAAGCGAGGCGGGCAGCATGCCCGAGCACCTCGTGGAGATGACGGTCTACGTCACGGACATGGATGCGTACCGCAGCGAACGCAAGGAGTTGGGGGAGGCGTGGCGTCGCGTGATGGGCAAGCACTATCCGGCCATGACCCTGGTCGCGGTCTCGGAGCTGTTCGAGGCGGGGGCCGAGGTGGAGATCAAGGCGGTGGCGGCGTTGCACGGCGAGGACATCGTGCGCGACGCCTCCGGAGAAGTGTGTTGATGGCACCGAACAACGCCGAAGGAGGCACCGTGGTCCGGGAGATCTCGGAGCCGGGGAGTTGGACCATTCCCGATGGATTGCCGGCCGGTCTGGTGTACGAGCAAGAGGACGGCGTGGCGACGCTGCGCCTGGACCGCCCGGACAGGCTGAACGCGCTCACGTTCGACATCTACGAGGGACTGCGCGACGCGTTTGCGCAATTGTCGACAAACGAGGACGTGCGGTGCATCATCCTGACGGGGACGGGTCGGGGTTTTTGCAGCGGCGGTGACGTGGAGGACATCATCGGGGCGCTGTTCTCGTTCGACGAAGCGGGCCTGCAGCAGTTCACCACGTTGACGTGCGACGTGGTGGCGAACATGCGCAACACGCCGCAGCCCATCGTGGCGGCGCTCAATGGCACGGTGGCGGGCGCCGGTGCGGCCCTGGCGATCGCATCGGACCTGAGGGTGGCGGTCCCGTCGGCGAAGATCAGTTTCCTGTTCACCAAGGTGGGGCTCTCCGGGGCGGACATGGGGGCGTGCCATCTGCTTCCCCGCCTCGTGGGCTTGGGAAAAGCGACCGAACTCTTGATGCTGGGCGATCCGCTGCCCGCCGAGGAGGCCCATCGATTGGGCCTGTACAATCGGTTGGTGGAACCGGATCAACTCATGGCAGAAGCCCAGGGGTTGGCGAAACGCCTCGCCGCAGGACCGCAGATGGGTCTTTTTGTGACGAAGGAGTCGCTGGATGCGCAGTCCGGGATGGATCTGGAGGAGGCGTTGGAGTGGGACGCCCGCGTGCAGGCGGAGTGCATGACCCATCCCGACTTCAGGGAGGCCTACGAGGCGTTCAAGGAGAAACGACCCCCCCGTTTCCGATGAATGTAGTACACGATTCGACAGGAAAAGACAAGTACCGTCCAGGCGTGGCTCGCCCCGAGTTGCATGGTAGCTAAGATTTCTGTCGCGGTCGTCACGATGTTCCTGATTGTTTCTGCGGCTCCCGCGTCCGCCTCGGGCGGCGAAGGGGAGTCTGCGGCGTATGTTGGTTTCGGGTCGGTGGACCATGGCCTGAACGGGGTCTGGCAGCCGCTTTGTCATGCGCTTATTCCGCAGGAGTGCACCCCGGTCCAGGAGGAGGGACTCGTTGCATGGGATTGCGCCGTGCCGCAACCCGAGGTCCAATGGGGCGGCGTGTTGTTCTGTGATGTCCCGCGCGGGAGCAAGGTGTTCCTGCAGATTGAGGACGCGGTCATGGAAGAGCCGTTGGGCACCGTGGTCTGCCTGGCGGACGTTCCAGGCGATGGGAACGGGTACCGGACGCTGACACAGATCCGTGGGCAGGGGACCGTGGAGTTGCCGACCTGGTGCAAACCCACACCGGGTGCCGGTGCATCGGGCACGGAGCTCGGGGTGATCATCGAGGGGCCGCCGGATGAGTTCGCCACGCATGGGCGTGTGCACCGGGCGTTCGTGTGAAATTGAGTCATCCTGACGAGGCCACAGGGCTGGATCGGGGGCGATTACTACATATATGTGTACCTCCATATGTGTAGCTGTGAAACTGGAGACGCCGCGGCCACCGCCAGATGCGAACCCTCGCCTTTCCACGCTCCTTGAGGTCGAGTCGATCCTGGTGGAGAACCTGAAGAATTGGGAGGGCCCCCTTTCCTACGCTGAGATCGGACGACGCATGAGTGCGAAAAGGGTCCGGCCGGCCGTGGTACGCGCATGTGTACAGGAATTGGCCCGGCAAGGTCGCGCCATCGTCGGCAGCAAGGGCGTGGATCTGCTTGTCCGGAGTCCGGCCCTCAAGAAGAAGGGCTCTAGAACATTGGCATGACACCCTGGCCGCAAGCGGGTGATGTCCGCGTCCTCGAGGGTCTCAAGAGCGATTTTTTCAAGCGCCACAAGAAAAACCGGAAACAAGCGCAGGAAGCCTGGAAAGGACTCGTGGCACGCCGGGATGCACTGATGCGTGACGTGCAAACGGGCGAACCGGTACCCCGAAAGGTCCGCCCGAAGAAATTCCAGGAGTATCACACACTTTATTTGATCCCCGAATTGCCTCATCGTTTCCGGGCACTCTACGAAGTCTCGTCGGCATCCCCTCTGGAACCCATCGTTGTCACCGTTGTTTGGATCGGTGATCACACGGAGTACGACACGTTGTTCGGCTACAGGACCAGTTAGGAACGGGTTGTGACTCCGCCCGCGGGGCTTGACCTCGTACCGTTGATGACCCACCCCGCCGCGCAACCATTCTTTAGGAGCCCCTGTATCCCCCGCCCATGGGCCATGGGAAACCGGCCGGGGCGCCGTTTTTGGACGAGGGGCACGAGGAGTTGCGCGCTTCGGCGCGTGAGCTGGCCACATCCACACTGGAACCCTTGGAAGAGCGCGCGGAAGCCGGGGAGGACCTGCACGAGATGTCGCGTCTCTCCGTCAAGGCCATGGCGGAGGCGGGGTTGTTGAAGTACGTGGTCCCGTCTTCGTTCGGTGGCGTGGATGATGAGCTTCAGGTGCGATCCCTCGTGGCGATCCGGGAAGGGCTGGCTTATGGCTCGGGGCTGGCGGACGCATTGTATGCATTGCAGGGGTTGGGTTCGGTACCGATAACCCTGGCGGGATCCCAAGACCAACGGGAAAAATGGTTGCCGAAGGTTGCAAAGGGTGAAGCGATCGCCGGCTTCGCGATGACGGAGCCGGAGGTGGGGAGCGATGCGGCGAACCTGCAGACGAAAGCCCGGCGCACGGGGGATGGTTGGCGGCTGTCGGGGTCGAAGACGTTGATCTCAAATGCGGGGCTGGCAGACTTTTACACGCTTTTTGCCAGGACGGACCCTGAAGGAGGACATCGCGGCATCAGTTGTTTCCTGGTGCCGGCGGGCGCGAAGGGGCTCACCACGAAACCGCTTTCTCCCATGGCGACCCATCCGTTGGGGGAACTGCATCTCGACGACGTGGAGCTCCCGGGAGACGCGGTGGTCGGGGAAGAGGGCCGGGGGTATCATCTGGCGCTGGGGACGTTGGACCGGATGCGTTCCACGGTGGCGGCCGCGGCGTGCGGTTTCGCTTGGCGCGCGTTGGATGAAGCGCTGGTGCGCGCGCGCGACCGGCAACAATTCGGGAAACGGATCGGCGATTTCCAGGGCTTGCGGTGGATGTTGGGGGACGCAGCCACACGGCTGGAGGCGGCGCGCCTGTTGACGTACAAGGCGGCCTGGCAAAAGGATCAGGGCGCGAAGCGGGTCACCATGGAGTCCGCGCAGGCGAAGCTTTTTGCCACGGAGACCGCGCAGGAGTTGGCGGACCTCGCGGTGCAGGTGTATGGTGGGCGGGGCGTCCTGCGGGGCAACGTCGTGGAACGGCTTTATCGCGATGTGCGTTCTTTGCGGATCTACGAGGGGACCAGTGAGATCCTGCGGGACGTGGTGGGGCGGGGGGTCGTCGATCCACCGCACTGATTGCACAATCTCGGTTGCTTCCGTCATGATTCTTGATTTTCCAGTTCGCGCGCTTTCGTCAAGAGATAACGGTATACGTCAGCACTGAGATAGAATCCTTCCCTGCTCAACCGGACCAGGAACTCCTCAAACCGCTGTGCACTCCAGAATCCGCGCTGAACCCCCTCCAACAGCAAAGCGGTGGTACGCTTGGCCTTGAGGCCCAACGCTTCGGCGATCGCGTAGGCCTCCCCGTCGTCGACAATCAACTCGCAGCTCTCGGCCGTTGCAAGAGCGATGCTTTCGCGTTCACCCCGCCCCAGTCGGGTCGGTACCTCTTTGGGCATGGTGGGCTTCGGTGCCAATATCAGGATATCTCCTGCCAATCCTCGTTCGACGGCCAGCGCGTCCGCGCGCCCCAATTCTTTACCCAAGCTGACCACCTCACCATGGACTGCTGGTGCGACGAGGACCCGGTCATAGAACCGGGCAAGTTCGTCCAAAAGGCCCAGGCGCCCCAGATAGATCAGCGGCGTCGCATCCGCGACGGCCTTCATTGGTGACCTGTGGCTTGGGCGACGTCTTGCTCGGCTTCCTTCAATCCGTATGCAAGCGGAACCGGAATGCGCTGCTCCTGCAAACGATCCAGGAATCTCAGGTACGGGACCCCAGCTTCTTCGGCGGCACGGCCGACGCTCAACCGCCCCTCTCGGTAAGAACGGATTGCCTGCTCCAGTCGCGATTCGGCGAGTCCGCGCTCGACGAGGTCCCGGAGGACGGCCGCACGGGTCTTGCCGCGTTCCTTGGCGAGCCGGTCCAACTGCCGGGCCATTTTGCGGTCCAGTCGGGTCGAAACGAGGGAGTCAGACATCGTATACGAGTAATATTGCTCGGATACATATAGTTTTTCGGGCCCGGTGGTCAAGGGGCGAGGGCATCGTCCAGAAGACGGCCGGCGATCAACGGACGAAAGTCGAGGCCCCCAAGCAAGACCTGGGCACAATCACTAAATAGACCGGACCTTTTCTCAATCAGGGTCGAGTGCTACATGTTTTCCAATCCTGACAAATCCCGGATGCCGGTCGCCATGGTGGCGCTTCTTGCGATCTCCGCGCTCCTGAGCGGTTGCCTGGACGGCTCCGATTTCGCGACCCTGGAAACCCCTTCCTGGGAGACCGGGTATTCCTGGGACTGGGACATGGATGCGGCGTCGTCCTACGCTTCCCCCGAAGCCTCCGGCTCATCGAGCCATAGCGAGAGCATGCGGATGGTGGTGGAGGGTACCGCAGGGCTCAAGGACGGGGATTCGGCGTACGTCGTGTCGCATGAGCAGGGCATGAGTCAACTCTACGACAACAGTCGGCTCCAACTGGTCTCCCAGGACGGCCTGGAGCCATTGGCCACTTCATGGGACGACATCGACTGCGACGAGGAGATCCGCTGGCGCGACGAGTCACGATACGGTCCGTCCATGTTCCCGCCGATCCGGTTCCCCCTGGTCGCCGGGACCAGCTGGACGACGGAGTGGGACGGGATGGAGTGGGACGTGGAAGTACTCTCCAAGGACGACGTGGAGGTCGCAGCCGGGACGTTCGACGCGGTGGAACTCCGGTTCCGATCACAAGATGATGAAGACATGGGGATGGGAATGGGGATGGGCATGGGCATGTATGGCCATGATGAACTGGAGGATTTCCACTTGGAGATGAGCGTCTGGTACGCCGAAGAGGCGCGTCAGATCGTGAAACTCGCAGGGGAGAACCGTTTGACGGGTCTTGTCGAGGACGAGACGGTGGAACAGACGAACACGATCGACGTCGAGCTCACGTCCTATTCCCTTGAAGCCAAGGAGGGTGTGCAACTGGATTCCGTCGTCGTCGAACCACGACACCCGGTCCCGATGCCCCCGTTACAGATCGTCGCCGATGAGGACCTGCCGTTGAACTCGGCAGAAGGCAACACGACGGTGACATTCAGTCTCGAAGAACACTCATACGGGCCGATGCTGAGAGCCGTTCCGGAGGGGCCACCGGGATCCAGCCCGGACGGACCTGATTCGGTCGAACCCTATCCGATGCGCGAGTATGAGTATCCCGATGATTGGGACGAAGATAAACTGCATTGGGCGCTGACGGAATCGACGGGGCATTGGTCGGAGGATCGGTTGGCCGAGGGCGAAGGGGCGGAGTTCACCGTGGACCTCCCCGAGTACGGCAATTTCAGGGTCACCGTGAGTGATGAACCGATCCCCGACCGGAACGACTCCGGGGTCGCCATGGAAATGGAGATGCCCGCGCCTCACTCAGCGCACCGTTCCTGCTCCGGCGCGTCGTACACTTCCAGCTTCAGCAAGTCCACATCGGTCCGGGTGTTCATCGAGGACGACTACAGCGTGGAACACCCGGCCGGCATGCCTGAAGAGATCACGCTGGGGTCGTTTGTCGCCCCGGACTCCACAGGGATCCTGCAGGCGGACTATGAGGTCCAGCCTGACCTGGCGGACACGGACGAGGCGCAGTTGGTCTTGGTCGCACCGGATGGGGACCGCACGAGCCTGGACCCGGGGGAGGAACTGTCCATCAGCCAGCCGGGGGAATGGGAACTGGTATGGGACACCAGGGGCTTCCAGGAACTCGTCGCCACGGGTCACAGCGCCGAGGTCGTGGTCACCGTGCATCCGACGTGGGCATTCTGAAGGGGCCGGGGACGAGATTCGGCCCGGATGCTGGGAAGAGAATACCTGGGGCAGGGCAGAACAATAGGTAAGATTATCGACAATTATAATCCAGCCTTTTGGTGTGCGGGGACGTCTGGGCAGCTCTTGAAGCGGCTCCCATGGCGCAAGACGTCCTGATCCACTGCGTCAAGTCCAAATACCGGTCGAGCGATCATTGATTGTTATGCCCCGCTCCCGCTCGATGTTGCTGTCGGACCCGTGGCCGACCGGTCGCCTGCGGATCCTTGCCAAAGAGAAGGGCATGGGTGTTGACCAGTTGATGGGCGGGTTGATTGTTGAAGGGACCGTCTCCCGGCACAGACCAGGCATTCTCGGCCTGGTTGGCCTCATAGCCGATGGCCGGTGGGATGAACAAGACATCGACCGGATCGTTTACGATTTGGATGAGAACGACCACTAGAACGAGCCATTAAAGAACCCCGTCCCCTCCCCCCTCGTGTCATGCGCACCACGATCATTGGCGGCGGCCCCGGCGGGCTCTACCTGTCGATCCTGCTCAAGAAGACCCGTCCGGACCATGAGGTGCAGGTCATCGAGCGCAACCACCCGCGCGACACGTACGGCTTCGGTGTGGTCTTCTCGGACGCCTCCGTGGCGGCCTTGAAGCAGGCGGACCCGGAGAGTTACCGGGAGATCACGCGTCATTATCAGCATTGGGACGACATCGAGGCGCACTACAAGGGCCACGTGCTGCGTTCCTCGGGCCACGGCTTCTCGGGGATCGCGCGCCATAAACTGCTCGGTGTGCTGGAGGAGCGGGCCGCCGGGTTGGGCGTGGACCAGACGTTCCGCACGGAGGTCACCGATTTCACCCCGTACATGGAGGAAGCGGATCTGGTGGTCTCTGCGGAGGGGGTGAATTCGCAGGCGCGCGAACAGTTCGCCAGGCAGTTCGAGCCGAACCTGGATTGGCGGCCGAACCGGTTCGTCTGGTTGGGCCTCGACAAGGCGCTGCCGGCGTTCACGTTCTACTTCAAATCGGACGAAAGCGGCTTGTGGCGCGTGCACGCCTACCGTTACGACGAGGATCGTTCGACGTTCCTGGTGGAGACCACCGAAGAGACGTGGCTCAAGGCGGGGCTCGACAAGGCCACACAGGAGGACACGCTGGGGTTCTGCTCGAAGCTGTTCGCGGAGGAGCTGGACGGCCACAACCTGCTCACGAACCGCTCGATCTGGCGGCAGTTCCCGAACCTGGAGTGCCGGCGCTGGTCCCACGGGAACCTCGTCTTGTTGGGGGACGCGGCGCACACGGCGCATTGGAGCATCGGGTCCGGGACGAAGTTGGCCGTGGAGGACGCCATGGCGCTCACCGAGGCGTTGCATGTGGAAGAGGACGTGCCTCGTGCCCTCCAGCGGTACGAGAAGGCGCGGCGCCCGGTGGTCGCGGGGTTCCAGCGTGCGGCGAACGTCTCCATGAAATGGTTCGAGGACACGGAGCGTTACATGGCGCATCCGCCGGTGCGCTTCGGGTTCTCGCTCCTCACACGAAGCTTCCGGGTCACGCACGACGAGCTCGCGCAGAGGGACCCGGCGTACGTGGCCGAGGTGGACCGGTGGTTCGCCGAGCGCGCGATGGAACAGTCCGGGGTGAAGGTCCCGCTGGACCCGGTCCCACCGCCCATGTTCACCCCGTTCCGGTTGCGCGGGATGGTCCTGCACAACCGGATCGCGGTCTCTTCCATGTGCCAGTACATGGCGGACGACGGCACGGTAGGCGATTGGCATTTTCAGCATCTGGCGGCGCGGGCGGTGGGCGGGGCGGGCCTGGTCATGGCGGAGATGACCGACGTCTCCCGCGAAGGCCGGATCACGCCGGGGTGTGCGGGGATGTACAAGCCGGAACACGTGCAGGCTTGGAAGCGCGTCGTGGATTTCGTCCACCAGCACACCGACGCGAAGATCGGGATGCAGTTGGCCCACGCGGGCCGCAAGGGCGCCACGAGGCTCGCCTGGGAAGGCATGGACCGGCCGCTGCCGGAGGGCGGCTGGGAGATCATCTCGGCCTCCGCGATCCCGTGGCGCAAGGAGAACCAGGTCCCGCGGGCGATGACGCGCGAGGACATGGACCGGGTGCTGGAGCAGTTCGTACGCGCCACGCGGATGACCGATGAAGCAGGCTTCGATCACTTGGAGCTCCACTTGGCGCACGGCTACCTGCTGGCGTCGTTCCTTTCCCCGCTCACGAACCAACGCACCGACGAGTACGGGGGTTCGCTCCAGGATCGTCTGCGTTACCCGTTGGAAGTGGTGGACGCCTGCCGCGCGGCCTGGCCTCAGGAGAAGCCCATGAGCGTGCGGATCTCCGCGACCGATTGGGCCCAGGGGGGGTTCACGGACGACGAGGCCGTCGAGGTGGGGCGGGTCCTGAAGGCGCACGAGATCGACATCGTGGACGTCTCCGCCGGTCAGACCGTCCCGGATGCAAAACCGGTCTATGGCCGGCAGTTCCAGACGCCGTTCTCGGAACGGGTGCGCCTGGAGGCGGACATCCCGACCATGGCGGTGGGCAACATCAGCAGCTACATGGACGTGAACACGATCCTTGCCGCGGGCCGTGCGGACATCGCCATGATGGCGCGCATGCATCTTTGGGACCCCTACTTCGCCCGCCATGCGGCGTTCGCCCAGGGCCACAAGATGGACTGGCCGTCCCCCTACACGAGCCTGGACCGGTACACGCCGCGCCCGGGCTGGGTCAAGGAGGAGATGTATGAGCGCTAAGGGGATCTGACGCCCGCATCGCCGGTCCTGGTACCCGTCGCTTTCAAGGCAAACGGTTTTAACACCGGTGGATTCTCGACCCGTTGGTGGTCCCATGCGGGTGCTTACGACTTCGATCCTCATCTTCGTCCTTTTGAGCGCGAGTGTTCTGGCCGGGTGCATCGACGATGCGGAGGTCTCGCCGGGCGATGAAGCCGATGAATGCGTGGAGGATTGCCCGTCCGACGACCTGACCAGCGAGGACGGGCGCGACCTGCGTACGGACCTCTTGGCCAACGACTCCGTTCCCGCACCGCAATGGGAGGTGGGGGATCTTTTCGCCCAGCACATCTTCGACGGGCCCGACGACACTTCCGGTTTCCATATCGACTCCGTGGTCGTGGAGGACACGGGGGGCGAGTGGGTGATTGCGCCGAACAGCGAGGAGTTGGCCCTTCGCCATGCGTTCTGGGAGTATCCTTTCCTGGGGGCGTTCGACAAGGACAACCTGGCGTCATCGGCTTACGGGTACGAGTGGGATTTCTTCTTCGAGTTCCCGTTGGAACACGGTAAGACCTGGGACCGCAACGTCGTGATGCCCCATCCATCCTTCTTCTGGTGGATGAGCTACGACGTGACGTTCGAGGTGGAGTACGCGGAGTCCGTGGACACCTATGACGGGGATTTCCCGGGGTTCTTCATCACGGGGACCACCTCCGAGGACGAGCTGTTGTTTTCCTATTACTATGTCCCGATGCTCGGCTGGTACGACCACTTTTACTGGTACGACCTGACGGCCGAGGATTCGGACACGTGGCGGATGCATGCCATGAGCATGGGGACCGGCAAGAACTGGACGGGGAGCACGTTCATCGCGGAAGTGGAACAGAGGCTCGAGTTCGAGAACTTCTTCTGCCCCTTCGTCACGGAGGATGACTGCCAACCCGAAAACGTCCATGCATCCTTCACGTTGTCCGAGGACACCCGTCTCTTCGGTGTGGTGGTGACCGCCGCGTGGGGGGGCACGAGCCACACTGTGTTGCATCCTCCGGAAGGGGGCACAAGGACCTACGAGCACACGAACACGGACTTGCCCGATCCGGAATCGGAGGGGCCGGACGACGTCGACGCGGTGGCGTCGTTGGAATGGTTCGATGAGCCGTCGATCCCGGGCGATTGGCAGTTCGCCAACTCGGGGGCGGGCGTGTTTTGGGGCGCCTTCGTTTTCTTGCTCGAGTTGAGCTTGCAGGAACAGACCATCGAGTGACCGCGGCCTACTGGTCCGGCAGGGCGGAGGCGTCTTCGGGCGCGGCTTCCCAGTAGTAGAGTTGCCAGTGGACGGTGAACTGTTGCTGGTAGACCAGGTTCACGTCGCCGCCCGCGAAGATCCGGTATTGCAGTTCCAGTTCCTCTTCGACGTTCTTGAAGTCGTATTGGTGGATATTGTGGCCGTCGTCGTTCTCTTCGTCGTAGTTGTCTTCCACAAAACCGGATTCGACCCGGAATTCCTGCGGCGACGGGCCGTCCTTTCTTGTGTATTCGGGGGCCGCGTTCGACCGTTCGAACACTTCCATGAGGATCACCAGTTCATCACCGAGGGAGGCACCGGGCGCTTCCCACACCATCCCGCCCACGACGGTCTCCAGGCCGGGTCCGATCTTCCATGCGTGCAGGAAGTCGTCGTCGGTGGCGTTCTCGGCGGCGATCTCCACGATGCCGCAGACGTTGGCTCCCAATCCAGCGCGTACGGTGCATGCGAGGAATCCGGTCCATTCATGGCGTTCCACGCGGGGTTCCTGCAGGTCGTCGCTGGAGAAGGGTTCCAGCTGCATGTCCACCGACACCTCCTCGTCTTCGGCCACGCTGATCCGCTTCACGTTCTCCTTGCAGCAGGCCCCCGATGCCTGCAGCCGGTAATCGCCGGGCTCCACGTTGTTGATCTGGTAACGACCATCCTCGTCTGTGGTCGTGGAGGCGACCCCTTCTTTGTCTTTGGCGAGCTGCACGCGGCCGTTGGTCACGGCGTCCAGGTTCACGGTGAGGATCTTGCCGCTGATCGTACCGAGACCTTCTGAAGCATCCTCGTTCGGATCGGTAGTCTCCGGGGGGTCGTCTCCTCCGATGCATCCAGCGAGCAGGGAGACCACGAACAATAATATGGCGGCGCGATGGGGTGCGAAGTTCACTGTTACCACGTTGGGAAGGCTGTCGCTTCATCTAAAGGATTTTCCCACAAGGCTGGATTCGTTCGTACGTTGGTCTAAAATCTGCACTTTTAGGGGTCCTCGACCTTGTAGACCAATGATTGAAACCGCCTACAGGTCCGGTACGGCCGTTGCGTCCTCGGGGGCTTCTTCCCAGTAGTAGACGTCCCAGTAGACGGTGAACTTTTGTTGGTAGACCAGGTTCACGTCGCCGCCTGCGAAGATCCGGTACATCACTTCCAACGAATCGTCGAGGTTCTCGAAGTCGTACTGGTGGATGTCGTGGCCTTCGTCGTCCTCTTCGTCGTATTCCTCGATGATCGCTCCGGCGTCGGCCCGGAATTCCACGGGCGAGAAATCTTCCTCGCTCACGTAACGAGGCGCCAGATTCGGCCTTCCGCCCACTTCCATGTAGATGGACAATTGGTCGCCCAGTGCAGCACCCGGTGCATCCCAGTCCATGCCGCCCACGACGGTCTTGGCTCCCGGCCCGATCTCCCAGACGTGCAGGAAGTCGTCCCCGGTGGCGTTCTCGGCGACGATCTCCACGACGCCGCACGTGTTCACGCCGGAGACTCCTCCGGGTATGCCGAACACGTTCACATCGTGATGAGGACCTTCTGGGTTCAACCAGCGGACGGTGCAGGCGAGGAATCCGGTCCATTCGAAGCGTTCCACGCGGGGTTCCTGCAGGTCGTCGCTGGAATAGAGTTCGAGCTGCAAATCCACCGTCACGACGTCGTCCTCGGCGACGCTCACGGGCCGGATCGTCTCCGGGCAGCAGACTGCGGAGACCTGGAGCCGGTAGTCGCCCGGTTCCACGTTGCGGATCGTGTAGGCACCGCTTTGGTCCGTGGAGGTCTCAGCCACGCCTTCGCCGTCTTGTACAAGCTGGACGCGGGCGTTTTCCACGGGGTCGAGGTTCACGGTGAAGATCGATCCGGTCACCGTGCCGAGGCCGGCTGAGGGCTCATCGTCAGGGCTTTCATTCTCCGGCGGATCGTCCCCTGAGACGCATCCCGCGAGCAGTGCGGTCACAAGCAAGAGCAAAGCGAGGAAAGGGCGTGCTGCATTCACGGACACGAGGAGCAAAAGCTGCCGTTTCGTCTAAAGGATTTTCTCACAAGGATGCGTTATCCCGCCAATGGGTTCCCTAAAGCATCAGCTTTAGAGAGGTGCGGGGACTCACGTCACGACCGGACTCCGTGTCCTCATCCGTGCGTGACGTGACGTCCCTGGTCGATTCGCGCGCTGGAGCCGGTGAAGGGTCCTTCGATGATGCGCACGACCCGGCGGCTCCGGGTCCGCGAGCTCTACAGGTCCGGTACGGCCGTTGCGTCCTCGGGGGCTTCTTCCCAGTAGTAGACATCCCAGTAGACGGTGAACTTTTGTTGGTAGACCATGTTCAGGTCGCCGCCTGCGAAGATCCGGTACATCACTTCCAACGAGTCTTCGAGGTTGTCGAAGTCGTATTGGTGGAGGTCGTGGCCTTCGTCGTCCTCTTCGTCGAATTCCTCGATGATCTGACCGGCGTCGACCCGGAACTCCACGGGGGAGTATCCTTCCTCGCTCGTGTATCGGGGCGGAAGGTTCACTCGGTCGGCCACTTCCATGGTTATGGACAACTGGTCGCCCAGCGCGGCGCCCGGGGCGTCCCAGGCCATGCCCCCCACGACGGTCTTGGCGCCCGGTCCGATCTCCCATACTTTCAGGAAGTCGTCCCCGGTGGCGTTCTCGGCGGCGATCTCCACGACGCCGCAGGCGTTCACACCGGAGACCCCTCCGGGCACACCGAACACGTTCACGTCATGATGGGGCCCCTCGGGGTTCAGGAAACGGAGGGTGCACGCGAGAAATCCGGTCCATTCGAAGCGTTCCACGCGCGGCTCCTTCAGGTCGTCGCTGGAATAGAGTTCGAGCCGCAGGTCCTCCGTCACGACTTCGTCCTCGACCACGGTCACGGACTTGATGCTTTCCGGGCAGCAGACTGCAGAGACTTGGAGCAGGTAATCGCCGGGTTCCACGTTGCGGATCGTGTAGGCACCGTTCTTGTCCGTGGAGGTCTCAGCCACGCCCTCGCCGTCTTGGACGAGTAGGACTCGGGCGTTCTCCACGGCGTCGAGGTTGACGGTGAAGACCGAACCGGCCACGGTTCCGAGGCCTTCCGAGGAATCGTTTTGCGAGTCGTCTGTTTGCGGTTCATCTTCTCCGGAGATGCAGCCGGCCAGGAGGGCGACCGTCATCAGGAGAAGGATGGCGATGGTGGGTGTGGACTTCACGGATACCAAATCGACCGCCTGGATACCTCCTGATAAGTATTGTTGTCCCAATCCTCAGCAACCCCTGTCCCCGTTGGAGGCATTCCCCCTACAATGTACTTTTGTGGGCAATTTATCGGGTGGTGTTTTTATGTCACGCATTCACCCTGTATGCCCCCTGGCGGACCCCGCGCATGTCCCGACGAGTGGTCGGTCGGACCGTTTCGTGTGGCCGGCAAATCCCTTTCTATCCCCCTCCCTATGACCGCCCATGGCCACTTCCCGGTCTGCGGACGAGGATGCCCAGGACACCTTGGAGATTCCGCAGGCGTTCAACATGGCGGACTATTTCCTCTACGAGCGCCTCAATGAGGGGCGCGCAGACCATGTCGCGATCCGGACCGTGGACGGCGCCTGGACCTACGAGGATGTGGCCGCCTGGAGCAACCGTTTCGGCAACGCCGTCAAGAGCCTCGGCCTGGAGCCTGAGGACCGCGTGCTGATCGCTCTGCCGGACGTACCGGAGTTCGCGTTCGGGATTTTCGGCACGCTGCGCGTGGGCGGTGTGGTCGCCATGGTGAACCCGCTCCTGCCGGGCGACGATCTGTCCTATTACCTGGAATACACCCAGGCCCGCATGCTGCTTTGTGATTCCCAGGTGGCGCACAAGTTGGTGGACCGGGTGGACGACCTGCGGTCCGTTCAGGCTGTCGCGGTGCTCGGTGGCGACGTCCCTGACCACGAACGGTTCCATGCATGGGACGGCGTCGTGAAACGCGCGCCGGATACATTGTCCCCGACGCCGACCACACGCGACGACCCGGCCTATTGGCTTTTCACATCCGGTTCAACGGGACGCCCCAAGGCCGCGATGCACCGCCATGGAGACTTCCCGTGGAACTGCGAGCGCTACGCGAAACAAGTGCTTGGTGTCCGCAGCGACGACGTCACGCTCTCCGTACCGCGGCTTTATTTCGGGTATTCCACGGGCACGAACCTGTTCTTCCCCTTCTCGGTGGGCGCGACCACCTGTTTGTTCCCCGAGAAACCCACGCCGGACGTCTTGTTGGACCGCATCGAGCATTTCCGGCCGACGATCCTCACCAGCGTCCCCACGAGCATACGACAAGTGGTGGACCATCCCGGCGCGAAGGAGCGGGACCTGTCGGCCCTGCGCTGCGTGGTTTCTGCCGGAGAAGCGCTCCCTCATGAAGTGGTCGCCAAATGGATGGAGTTCTTCGACGTCCAGATCCTGGACGGCATCGGCAGCGCGGAGTCGTTCCACATCTACATCTCGAACCGGCCCGGTAAGGCCGTGCAGGGTTCGCTGGGTCATCTGGTGCCCGGGTATGAGGCCCGGATCGTGGACGAGACGTTCAAGGACGTCGATCGCGGTGAAGTCGGACGGTTGATGGTCAAGGGCGGTAGCGTGGCCACGGGGTATTGGCAGGCACCGGAGAAGAGCAAAGAGACGTTCCAGGACGGTTGGTTGGTCACTTCGGACCTGTTCCATCAGGACGAGAACGGGTTGTTCTGGTATTCGGGCCGAACGGACGACGTGCTCAAGGTGGGCGGGATGTTCGTCTCCCCGTTGGAGATCGAGGACGTCTTGTTGGAGCAGGAGGGGATCAGGGAGGTGGCCGTGGTGGATTACAAGGACGGCGGGTTGGGCAAACCCATCGCGTTCGTGGCGCTGGGGCAGGGAAACCAGGCAGACGAGCAGACCGCGATCCGGATCGCCCAGGCGGCGAAGAACAGATTGGCGCGGTACAAGTTCCCCCGGCGGGTGGCCTTCCTGGATGAAATGCCGAGAAACGACCGCGGGAAGATCGACCGGCGGGCGCTTCGCGAGAAGGCGGCGGACGCGGGCTTCGTGGACTGGTTCGATACGGACACCCAGACGCTTCGCAACACCGAGGTCCGCGCTTGACCGGCGAGGGCCCCGTGGACCTGGCGAAGCAGAGTTCGCAAGAGTTCAAGAACAGGGTCCAGAGCGAACCGGTCCCCGTGGCCTTCCTGGTCTTGGGCGCCACGGAAGCCCACGGCCCCCATCTGCCCCTCGCGACGGACACGATCATCGGGATGCACCTGGCCCGGGTGGCCGGAGAGCGGCTCGAACAGGACACAGGAGTACCGGGCCTCGTCGCCCCAGCGTTCACGGCGACTGCGGCCACATGCGCCTCGTCGTTCCCGGGCACGATCAGCGTCCCGCGCGCGACCGAAGCCCAGGCGTTGGCCACCACCACGAAGGGATATTTGCAGGCCGGGGCGAAACAGGTGTGCCTCTTGACGCTGCATTTCGACCCGGACCATCTCGGCGCGGTCCATGACGTCTTGGAATCCTTCACGCCCTTCGAGCGCAAGAGCGTGGCGTTCGTCGACTTCACACGGCGTGAGAACGCGAAACGGATCGGTGGGGAGTTCGAGACCGGGGATTGTCATGCGGGGGCGTTCGAGACGAGTTTGATGTTGGCCGCTGAACCCGGTTTGGTCACGAGCGGTTACCAGCGCTTGACCCCGAAAAGGGTCGACCTGGTCAAGGGGATCCGGGCGGGAAAGCGCTCGTTCCTGGATCTGGGTATGGACGAGGCCTATTGCGGCGAGCCGGCGCAAGCGACCCGGGAAGAAGGCGAGCGGCTATATGGGGTGTTGGCCGAGATCGTGGTCGAGACGTGCCGGGACCATTGGGGTTTGTGACACACCGCATTCAATCAGAGGCTGCAGCGGACAAACGGTCCAGTAGTTGCGTGGCTTCATCGGGGAAGGCGTCGGCCTCCGGGTGAGGCAGGTGGTCGAACAGCACGATGTTGTACGCGGTGGCCTCGAGCACAGTCCCGAGCCCGGCTTTCCAGTTGTCCTCGCCGCCGACGAACTCGTGGATGTATTCAAGGGAGTCGTCCGGCCCGTGGTATTGCGGGTAGTCGGCCGCATCCCGCCCGCCGGCCATGCGGATGATCGGGACCCCGGCTTCCTTGAACCGGCGTTCATCGGAGTTGCGGTCGTGCACGTCCAGGACGACCACGCCGTTCTCGGGGTAGTCGAGCACGTCGGAGTACAACCGCTCTTCGACCTCGACCAACTGGTCCACGTGGGGTTCCCCGACCATCTGGTACATGGGCCAATCGTGCCCGGGCCAGTTGATCCCCACCATGTCATGACCGATGACCATGTTCCACGCCGCGGCGTCGTCGGCGACGACGTGCTGGACGAAATAATCGGACGCCACGAGGCCGAGTTCCTCGCTGTCGAAGAAGATCGCCATGAGCGTCTTGTTGTTCTCGTAATCGGCGAACATGTGGGCAAGCTCGATCCCCACGGCGACACCGGAACCGTCGTCATACGCACCCTCGATGGTCTGCGGCACGACGTCGTAATGGCTGACCCATCCGATGGTGCCGGCTTCGTCGCCGGGCTTGATCCCGACCACCGCGTTGATCCCGCCGTGGCTCAGTGGCGACCCGTCCAAGTCGTCGTACGGTTCGCCTCCCGGCAGATAGGTGATCATCCTTGCATCCCAGCCGGCGGCCTCCAGGTCCTGGACGAGCTGCGTGGAGGCGAGCCAGTTCGTGGGGCTCCCCGTGTGGCGCCAGCGATGGGATTGGACGAAATCCGCGTGCCAGTCGACGACCCGGTCCAAGTCGGCCTCTGGGACGTCGATGGCCTGGGCGTCCTCGGTGGATTCGTTGGATGTCGGCGGGCTGTCCGGATCGAGACACCCGGCGATAAGGGGGATCAGAAGGACCAGGATGGTCAGGGTCGGCCACGAAGCACCACGACGGGTCATGGAACGGGACGTATTGCGCTGACAGAAAAGCGTTGCGACCCCATCGCTGCGGTTTCGCTGTGGGTCCCCCGGGCGACCGACCGTATAGGGACGTTTGAGCCCGCTTGGACGGCAAAGCCCATAAGCCTCCTGCCGGTGGCGACGAACGGAGGAGGCCTCATGTTGAGCGAGAAAAAGGAACAGGCCGCGGGGACGAGCGCGGCCCCCCAACTGGAACCGGGTGACGAGGACCGCTTGAAGGAACTGATCCGGGAACGGACCCTCCTTCTCGACATGCAACAAGGGTTCACCCTGACGTCTGGACGAAACAGCCACTTTCTGTTCAACCTGAAGCACCTCTACGGCGAACCGGAAGGGGCGGCGTTGATCACGCGGCGGTTGTTGGCCTGTTTGAAGGGCCTGGAGTTTGATTACATCGGCGGCATCGAACTGGGAGCGGTCTTCCCGGTGGCCACGGTGATCGCGGCGAGTCACGACACGGAACAACCGGTTCGCGGGTTCATCGTGCGCAAGAAGCAGAAGGGACATGGGACGCAGAACCGGATCGAAGGACAGAAGGGGATCGAAGCGGGGGCCCGGGTGGTGGTGATCGACGACGTGACCACGACCGGCGGCTCGCTGATGGATGCGGTGCGCGTGGTCCAACAAGCCGGCGGGACGGTGACCCACGCAGTGACGCTCGTGGACCGCGAGGAAGGCGCCCGGAGCAACCTCCTGGAAGAGGGGGTCGTCCTCGTGCCGCTTTTCACAAAGAGCGATTTCCTGGGTCCCGACGTGA
Organism: uncultured Halobacteriales archaeon; assembly: GCA_964452895.1. Classification (GTDB taxonomy): domain Archaea; phylum Thermoplasmatota; class E2; order JACPAO01; family JAHWKR01; genus CAYVRY01. The sequence continues at coordinate 8,468 of CAYVRY010000014.1, read as the reverse complement.
AGTGATTTGGTTTCTGTCCTGGCTTCATGGGCCCTCACGGACTTCGCACCCGGAATGAGTGGCCCAGTTCTTGATCGGAGTGGTAATCAAGACGTTTTGTATCCGAACAATCGGTCATAGGCCCGGTGGTCCAGGATCCGCAGGATGCTCACCGTCGCATCTTCACCGGGGCGGGTCTCAATCGTATAGAGAACGCGCCAGCCACCGGGCAGTTCGAGTCGCCAAAGGTTCGTCGCGTTGTAGTCCCGCCGTAGGGCTTTGGGGATGCGGTCTCGCTGGATCTGTTCACCCAGTGTGACGTCTTGGCTCAGTTGTTCGGCGAAGGTCCGCAGACGTTGATCCTGGAGCGCGTCCAGTCTGCGCCGATCTTTCACGGCGTGTTCCGAAAGGAAGACTTCGCTCATGCCAGGCGTTCGGCGCGGGAACGTTGCCAGGCCTTCGGGTCGTCCTGAAGCGTCCAGACCACGCCTTTGGATCCTTCAGCGACCAACCCAAGACGCTTGAATTCATCGATGACGACGCGTACGGTCCGATGGGGGACCGCGCGGGCCACCATCCGGCGTTTGATTTCGTTCAGGCTCAAGGCTTCTTCGGCGCCGCGCAGAATCCTCTCGATCTCATGCATGGTGGATAGGGTCGGCCCTCGAGCGCCCAGCGGAGGCGGCATGTTCAACGGCACAGTAGGTAATTAGAACAGCACCTATATCAAATATACCTCCTTTCGGATTCAGGGATGGCTGAAGCCCGGAGGCAAAGGCATGAAAAACATCCTTCAAGGCCCCGCGACCATTTAAATAAGGCCGCCTCTGTGGCCCCGGTTGGAGTGACGATCATGGCGGAAACCGTAACAGAAAAACCGGATTATGTGTCCAAGAACCAGCACGAGCAAGGGTTCGGCGAACTGGTGACCGTCCAGGTGGAGGACCACGTGGCCTGGATCGAGATGAACGACCCGCCCGCGAACACCTACACCTACGAGATGAACCGGGAGTTGGACGACGCGATCTTGAAGGTCCGCTTCGACCCGGACATCCACGTTGCCGTTCTCACCGGGGCAGGGGACAAGTTCTTCTCGGCGGGCGCGAACATCAAGATGCTCAACAGCGTCACGCCCGCGTTCAAATACAATTTCTGCCTGCACGCCAACGAGACGCTGAACAAGATGGAGCACACGCCGAAGCTCTTCATCGCGGCGATCAACGGCCACTGCGTCGGTGGTGGTCTGGAGATCGCCATGGCCACGGACATCCGGGTCGCGCGCAAGGACGGCGGCAAGATGGGGCTGCCGGAAGTGAACCTGGGCGTTCTCCCCGGCACGGGCGGGACCCAGCGCATGGCCCGCCTGGTCGGCAAGGGCAAGGCGATCGAGCTCATGGCCACGGGCCGCAACTTCAGCTTCGAGGAAGGAAAACGGATGAACCTCGTCAACGAGGTCTTCGAAGGCAGCCCGGAAGAGTTCCGGGAGCAGGTGATGGACTACGCGAAACAGTTCACCCTCCCGAACAAGGCGACCCGCGCCGTCGGGCACATCAAACGCGCGGTCCACAGCGGGATCGAGGTGCCGTTCGAGTCCGCGCTCGCCATCGAGCGGGAACTGCAGCAGATCCTCTTCCAGAGCGACGACGCGAAGGAAGGGATCGCCGCCTATACGGAGAAGCGGGTGGCGAAGTTCAAAGGGAAGTGAGGACGGTGACGACCATGGACCGTTTCAACCCGATTCCTCAGTGGTGACGGTCACGGTGAAATCCACTTCGTGACTCAGTCCCGCGCAGGCATGGACCACGACCATGCTGGGTTCCTCGGGGACGGTTCCCTCGATCGTGTCTCCATCCGACTCGTGACTGTCGACCGCCTCGCTCGGGAAGGCCCAGAACAAGATGACCCAGGATTCAGGGGCGATCTCGCTCTCGATCGTGGCATTGAACGCGTTTCCGAGTGATTCTCCGTCCAGGTTGATTATGCCGTGGTTCACACCGTCCGTGGTATCGATGTTGGAGGGCCCGGAACCCATGCATTGCTCGATCCCGGTCAACCACTGTGTAGTGGACTCCTGGACGATCCGGTTGGCCATGTTTCCGTTCGGTTCTTCCCCTTCGTCGGGTTCCCCTTCTGTCGGGGGCTCCGTGGACTCGTCGTCCGAAAGGCATCCCGCGAGTGACCCTACGAACAAAAGGAAGATGACGCTCCAGCCAAGTTTCATTCCATCACCTCCTTTTCGACCATGAGACTGGTGAGGGTGCCTTCGACCTGGAAGTCCTGCTCCTGCGAGACGTAGGCACAATCATTGCTTTGGTAACAGTATCGATCGTGAGCGACCCAGACAATGACCGTGCCGTTCACGTCGAGGTCTTCCACCGCGATCTGAAGTGGACTGTTGCCTCTCACGACTTCCCGTTCGCATCCGTCGTCGCAGTCCCACAAAAGGGCAAACAGTAGATTCTCCATGAAAACTGATTCTGCGTCCCAGCCTAGCTCCAGGCTCGCGTTCTGGAACGTCCCTTCCGGTGTGAACTCGAACATCACGTCGCTCGGGGTATTGCCAAAATAGCATAGTGTGACTAACGTGTTGTGGCAGATCCCGGCGGTGACCCCCAGAGTGTCGGTCTCATCGATCTGGGTCTCCACCCATCGCGGGGCCTGTGTGTCGGAGGTGCCTTCCTGTAGATTGTCGTCGATTCCGTCCCCGATGCATCCGGCCAGCGTCGCCGTGACGATCAGGCAGCCCGCGGCCACCATGAGAGGTATTCGTACTGTCGCTATCCAATTCGCCTTCGTCATATCACTCTCCTTGCTCTCCTCGGTCCCGGTTGTACCATTCGTTGACCCGGGTGCGGACCTTCTCCTTGTACTCTGGGGTGAGACCCTCGGCGTTCTCGAGCGCAGCGAGGGCCCCCTCGTGCTCCATGGTCGCCACGCGCCCGTCCTGAAGCATCTCCTCCAGCGCTCGTGCGACATTGTGGGGGAGAAACGCAAACTCTTCGCGCACCGTGGCGATCCGGAGCTCTGCACGCAACTCCTCGATCCGGTCTGTGACCACTTTGAACTGGTCTTCTCCGAGCTGTCCATCCAACATCAACCCGCGCGCGTGCGCCTTGCGTTCCGTGAGTTGGGCCTCGCACTCCAAAGGTTGTGACTTCGTCTCGGCAAACGCACGTTCCACACCTTCGAGTGCATCCTTGAGCCTGTGCTTCTTGCGCTGCTGCCTCGCGACGCCGACGGCTCCGCCGGAGACCGCGAGGAGAATGCCAAACACACCAAAGGTCAGATCCTGGTTCTCGCGCGCGAACATCTCCTGCAGGAAATTCAACTCCGCGGGCGCCTCCTCGCCCACATAAAAGGTCTTGGTGACGCTGGCGGTCTGGTTGTTCTCGTTCGCCACCCAAAAGCGGGCGGTAACATCGCCATCTTCCGCGTAGGCATGGGTTAGGATTGGATCATCCTGCCAGTCTGTCACGGTGCCGTCACCCCATTCTGCCTTGTATAGAGTGGCCTCACCGAATGCGCCGGGTTCCGTGTCCGAGAGATCTACGGAGGATTGCTCACCGGCTTGGGGCGTGCTTGTCGTGACTCTGAGGGAAGGTTTCAACGAGGCGTTCGTGGTGCCGATCACCTGGAACTTGCCATCCCGTCCGGCGACCGTGATGACCCCATCGCCCAGGCTGTGCACGTGGACCGAACCTTGGTCGATTTCTTCGCCGTCCTCGAAGCGGGCTCTTTCGAACCCATCAGCGGGCGGGATCTCATGTCGCCATAAAAGATTCTTCGTGTCCTTTTCCAAGGCGTATAGCGTACTGCCGTCACCATCGCGCCAAGTGGCCATGACGTAAAGGGTTTCATCGGTCACGACCACATCGGGGGCCGCGAAGCGTTCATTATAAGCGGAATCCAGAGAGAAGCGCCACTGGTCTTGGGGTTTGTCGAGGCTGAATCGGTAGACGCTCTCGCTCGATGTAGCGTACAGGGCGTCATCGTCCAAGGCGAACCCCCCGAACATCCCCTCGCCCGGGTCTCTGTCCTTATCCCCAATGGGTTCTCTCCAGAGGGCATCATCAGTACTTTCGACCTGTTGGTGAGGGTTGAAGGCTAGGACCTCATTCTGGATCCGTACATAAGTCTCGTCCGTGGTGCCTGTGGGGTATATTCCCATACCATTGTAACGATCTAGCAAACCCGTCTCCTCACCAGTATGAACGACGATTTCGCCAAGGATTTCATTCTCCGATTCACCTGCCAATTCCTCGATCCGCCACTCGTCCGTCCCATCCTGAGCATTCAGCGCCTTGAGAATGAGTGTGGCCTGCATGTAACAATTGCGATAGACGCCGACGTCGAGATAGCACGTGATCCAATTTGTTATGATCTCGGTGATGAACACGTGGGATTCTGTGACGGTCATCCCGCGAGGAAGGGGGAAGGAGTTTTCCACGGCGTCAGTAACGGTGGTACTTTTAATCCAGTGGTCCTGCCCGGATTCGGCATCTACAGCGGCGACGACTTGAATCGCCCTGGGCGTCGGCTCTTCATCCGATCCGTAGTGGAGACTGCAGGCATGGTAAGCGACCCCATCTCGGACAGCTGGTTGGGCACACCATGCCCAATCTGGATCGTCCGTGACCGGATTCAACGACCAACGCTCCTGACCGTCGGAAAGGTTGTACGCCGTTAACCCCTTTATGGTGGACACGAAAAGACTTTCCTTATCCAAAGCGATCCCGTTGTTGTTCGACTCCAACACGACGAAGGGTTCCACCTCTGCGGCGTCCAAGTCCACTCGGACCACGGCATGGCGCTGTTCACCCTCGGACTCGAATCCGTTAACGAGCATATAGGCGACGCCATCATGGACGAGTGGTCCCGACACCTGGTGGTAGACCAATTCCAATGAGGTGCCCAACAAGGCAAGGGTTCCCGGGAGCTCGATTTCGAATGCAACTTCGGGAGCGTTCGGTGACGACCCGGGGGCATTGCCAGTCCGGGCGGCGTCGTATCCCGCCTGCGTCCACGACACACCCATGGCGGTGGAGGAGGTGATAAGAAGGAAGGCGACCAAAAGGGCGGGAATCAGCACCAATACGGACTCCACAGTCTGGCTGATTCTCGTCCCGAGTGTAGCATCTTGAATACCCAACCGACTGCCCTGATTGATACCTGTCATCCCTGCGTGCGAATCATCAGATTCAGACATGATAAGCCCTGGCTCTGCGGTTTTTCCCGCGACCCGTAGGAAACCGTTTTTGGGTGTTCTTGTGCCACGTCTGAAATCGCGCCCGAAATCCATTTTCTTCATTCCACTTTGCCTCCCGTGTCCCTCGCGTGCCATTCCAATATCTTCTGACGCACGACCGTTTTCTGATCCGGATGCACGGATTCGTCTGCGTCCAAGGCGTCCAGAAACGCCTGCTTCTCGAGTTTCGTCACGCGTCCGTCGTGGAGCATTTCGTGGACGCCTTTGACGAGGCTCATGGGCAAGAAATCGAACTGGTCCTCCACGGTGCTTTCCCGCAGTTCCCGCCGCAACTGTTCGATCCGGTCCTCAACGACCTGGAACTGGGTCTCGGTGAGTTCCCCGTCCAAGAGGAGCCCTTTCGCGTGTGCCCGGCGCTCCGTGAGTTGCGCTTCGCAGCGGACCGGTTCATCGCGGGTCTCGGCGTAGGCACGTTCCACGGATTCCAAGGCGTCCTTGAGGCGGTTCTGTTTGCGATGGCGATGTGCGACGCCGATCATGCCGCCAGAAAGGGCCAGGAAAACGCCCAGGACCCCGAAGGTCAGATCCTGGTTCTCGCGGGCGAACATCTTCTGCAGCAGATTCAACTCCACCGGGGGTTCTTGACCCACGTGGAACGTGACCACCGTGCTCGCGGTCTGGTTCGCGTCGTTGCCGACGATGAAGCGGGCCTCCATGTCCCCTTCTTCCGCGTAACGATGGGTGAGCACGGCGGATTCCTGCCAATCCGTCACGGACCCGTCGCCCCAGATCGCCTTGTAGCGCGTGACGGGTCCCTGCAGACCAGCTTCAGAGGCGGAGACGTCCACTTCCACAGCCTCTCCCAGACCTGGGTAACGGGTTGTGTGGACTGCCTTGGCCACGGGTGAGGCATCCGTCTCCCCGAGCATCACCAAGGAGGTCTTCGCGGTCTCGTCATCGACGAACTCCGTCTGGGTGTACGCGACCAACCCCTGGCCCACGGAGAGCGCCCAGACCTCCTCGCCTGCCTCATGGCGCCAAAGATCGCGCCCGTCCTCGGTGCTGAAGGCGACGATAGTTTCGGGCTCGTCAGGGCTTGCGATCACCGTATAGACGGCCGATGGCGTCGCGACCGGGTTCTCCCTGAATCCTTCCTGGGTCGAGAAGTCGAGGCTGCTGGTCCAACCGTCCTCCTCGTTCTCCTGGTTGATGCTGTAGATGGTCTGTTCCGATGTCGTGTACAAATGCCCATTCCCAAGGGAAATCGCTCCAGAACGGCCTCCATCCGGGTCCACGTCCTGCTCACCGATTCCTCGGCTCCAGATGGTCTCCCCGTCGCCAATGTTGAGTTTGTGAATCTGACCTGCCTTGACGTAAACCGCACCACCTGATATCGCGGGATTGCCGACGTTTCTAAGGGATTCGGACTCGTCGATTACCGACTCATCCTCGACGCGAAACCTCAAGCTTTCAACTGATTGAAGCTTCTCATCCCAATCATATTCCCCTTCGAGATCCACTGCCCATACCTCGCTTGAGAACGAGCAATAATCCATCTCGATTGGGGGGCCGGTGGGCCGAAAACACGGGCTTACAGAAAGCAAGAAAACCGCCCTGGAATGCGAGACAGCTAGCCCGACTGGCCAGGATCCGAAACCATCTTCTTCCCTGTCATCATTGGCGTTCCACCACCAGTGCACGTTCCCTGTAGAAGCATCCAGCCGGACCGCCAGTGAAGTGACCCCAAAAGGGGAGAATGGGCTTGGGTTCTCCGCGGCGCAAAGCGCTGTGATGTTGCCGTCGCGAACAGCCATCCAACCGCACCACTCAACCCGCCAATCTGAAAGGGTCACCTCTACAGGTTCGCCCATCTCGTCCAGGGGATCGGGGCCCTCTCCGACCCACGTCCACTCGTCTCCACTTGATGTGAGGGGGAAGCCATGGATCTTTCCTTGACTCGAGACAAAGACCCTCTCTCCATCGGTGGCCAACCTTAGTCGATCGGCTCGTTCGATCCCTTCTGCCACGACAGTGACCTCTGTGGTGTCAAGATCGACAGAGAATACCCGATAATCATCGTCGGTGGTGTTCTCAAACGGGCGGGCCAAGAACAACACCCGGTCCTCCAGGATCAAAGGGGCCGTGTCCGCCTCGGCGCGCATGCTCCCCTCCAGTTGCACGTCAAGCGCCACATCCGGCCACGCCGGACCGTCTTCTTCCTGAAACCCGGTCGCCTCGGCGTCGCCGCGGGGTTGCAGCCACGGTTCTGCGGCCGCCGCTTGCATGAGCACGGCTCCAGCGAAGATCATCAGTACCAGCGAAACCGCAACCCTGGATCGGTGAATCCGACCACCACCCGTTCGCGGCGCGATTGGCCGTCGTTCTCGGGACGCTGGAGCGCCCCCTGGGCTTTGTCCCGGCACGCTGCCACCTACCGCAGCACCTGGCTAACCTGAGACATGAAATAGTTTGGGTGTGTTGGTTTTGCACCAACCCGGTAACGGAGTCCGAAATTCCGCTTCCGCCCCATAACACTCTTATAAGGCGTGGTTGTAGAAATCAGCCGGTCAACATTTTTTCTTGGCTTCAACCCTCATGGACAGACTTCCCCACCCCACGCGATCTCCAGCACCAGCGACTCGACCTCCCAGATACTCCTGTCGACCGAGACGGTGAGCGTGTAGTTGCCCGCGTCGACTTGGGCGTTGTTGTCGTAGTTGCCCGCGTTACTGGTCGAGTCCTCAAACCAGACCTCGCCATTGTCGTCTTCAAGAACGAACCGGACCGACTCGCCGATTCCCAGGACCACGAGCGTTCTCGAAGAAGACATGCTGATCTGTGCATTCGCACTTGCTCCGGCGTCCGCCTGCACGCTCAGCGATTCGTCCGGTGTGATCTGGCCGTTGGTCTCTTCCTTCGAGCAGCCACGGTTGATGTGCGTTTCGTTAGACCCGGAATCGACGACCAGGCCGCTGTCCCCGATGCACCCAGAAAAGGCCATCACCATGAGTATTCCAATCAGCGCCTGCGCCAGCGCGGTTCTTCGCCACCACCAGACCATGGTCCGAAGTAATACAAGTGTGCCTTAGGTGTTGCGGGCGTGCTGCCCTGCAGTGGGGCGGCTCCATCGGGCTCCGCATCAGCAGGGAGCAGGCAAAGCGTCTGGGCATCCGGCCGGGCCAGGAGATCGACCTGAAGATCTGGCCGGCCGACCATCGCCTTGTGCGCGACCCCCACAAAAAGCTTAAGAACATCCACGCACCAGTCGGTGCGTGATGGTCGA
>CAYVRY010000013.1:8866-27443 GCA_964452895.1 uncultured Halobacteriales archaeon | reverse complement strand
TGAAGGAGACGATGTTGCGCGGGGCCTTGTCGAAGTCGTCCAGGACCATGATCGCGTCGAGATCGGAGAGCGACGAGTGGACGATGTCATAGGCTTCGGCCACGTCGTGTTCCTTGCGGCCTTCCATGTACTCTTTGAACTCGGTGCGTCCCAGTTGGGAGAGGAACTCTCCGAGCACGAAGCCCATGTTGCGAAGCGTCTCCCATTCGTGCAGGCGGTACCAGAAGACCTTCTCGCGTTTCTCCCGTTGCAGCGCCTTCGCCACGAGGGTGGTCTTGCCGATCCCGGCGATCCCGGTGACGACGATGAGGCGCACACGGTCGTCCTTGACGGCGTTGGTGAGTTTTTTCAGTTCGTCTTTGCGTCCGACGAAATCCGGCACCACGGGGATCCGGCTGTAGAGGTTCGCCGCGGCGGGCGTGGTCTTCAATGAGGGCTTTTCCTTGAGGTCGAGTAGCGGGGTGGGCTCGGCGGATTTCAGCAGGTCCAGTACCTGCGCGATGGGCGCGGTGGCGCCGTAGAGTTCCTTGAGCGTGGCGAGTCGCAGCTCGCCGTCGCCTTCGCGCACGACGAGTTCGCTGTCCATGAGCCGTTTTTTCAGTTCCTGGGCGCGGCGGTAGCCGTCCTCGGTGGGCAGGTACACCTTGCGTCGGCGCTGGGTGCTGGAGACGGGGAGCTTGAGTTCCTCCACCAGGTTTTTCTTGCGCAGCGAGGAGACGCTTCGCGGGACGTGCGTGGTGCTGATCCCGATGCCTTCGGCGATGCCTTCCTGGGTGGCTTCCAGGGGGGCTTCCTCACCGCGGCTGAAGATGAATTGCGAGAGGTGCAAAAGGGTGCGTTCGTCCACCGTGAGCTGCGTGAATGGGGAGGGCATCTCGGATCGACCGGTGCGGGGTGCGCCCACGGGCCTTCGGGGTTTAACTTTACGTGCGGGGGTGCCCCCGGGCCCGGGCTTGTGCGGCACGCAACAGGAGGGGCGCATCCGGCGCTATCGGCACACCCATAAGCCCTCGCCGGGTGCGCCGGGAGTGTGTACTTCGTCGTCTGCGGCGCCGGCCAGACCGGGACGCACCTTGCCCAGACGCTCGTCCGGGAGGGGCACGAGGTGGCGATCATCGAAGAGGACACGGCCGCGTTCCATCGCGCCGAGCACCTGGACGTGATGCGGTATGAGGGGTCCGCGGCGCGCATGGACCTGCTCTCCGAGGCGTCCGTGGACCAGGCGGAGGGCGTGATCGCGGTCACAAGGATGGACGAGGTGAACATGGTCGTCGCGGCGCTCGCCAAGAGCATGGGGGCGAAGCGGACCATCGCACGGGTGAACAGTCCGGATTACCTGACGCGTCCGTTCTCCACGGAGTTCCGTCGCATCGGGGTGGACGTGGCGGTCTGTCCGGACCTGGTGGCCGCGGACCGCATCGCGCAGGCGATCTCGGCGCCGGACCTGATGAACGTGGATCTCTTCGCGGAGAAGCGCGTTCATGTGATGGAGATCCGGGTGCCGGAGAACTCGCCGGGGGCGGGCCGGGCGATCCGGGACCTGAACGTGCCCAACGGGGTGAACCTGATCGCCGTGCTGCGCGGCGGTGAGACGCACGTGGCCCGGGGGGACGTGGTGATCCGTCCCGGCTCGAGGGTGCTGGTGGCGATGTTGGCCCCGGAGTTGGTGTTCGAGATGGAGAAGCTGTTGGGGCGGCCCGACGAGGTGGTGCCGGCGCGTGCGATCCGTCGGTTGATGATCGCGGGGGGCACGCGCATCGGCATCCATCTGGCGCGCACGTTGGAACGCGAGCGCAGCGTGGTGATCGTGGACGAGGACGAGCAGCGCTGTCAGACCGCCACCACAGAGTTGGACAAGACGCTGGTGATCCAGGGCAACGCCACGGAGCGGGAGGTGCTCATCGACGAGGACATCCGGGAGATGGACGCGTTCGTGGGGGCCCATCAGACGGAGGAGTACAACATCTTCTCGGCGCTCCTGGCGAAGAACCTGGGGGTGCCGCGCACGGTGGCGGTGATCAACCAGGCGGCGCTTCGGGACCTCGTGGAGTCGCTCAAGATCGACCTCGCCGTGGACCCGAAACGGGTCATCGTGGGCACGATCCTGCAGCATCTGCACGAGGAGACGAAGGAGGTCGTGATGACGCGGGGGGGCGAGGGGCAGATCCTGGAGATCGTGGTGGGGGAAGAGAGTTGGATCAAGGGGCGCAAGCTGCAGAGCGCAGGGTTGCCGCGGGATTCGACGGTGTGCGCGATCGCGCGGGGCAAGGACGTGATCCTGCCGCGCGGGGAGGACCGGTTCCACGTGGGTGACCGTGTGATCGTTTATGCGCGCCCGGGCGTGGTGAAGAAGGTCGAGGAATTGTTCTAGGAGCCATGGGATGCAGATGGTCCAAGGCGGGGTGACGGCATGAAGACTCGGCGTCTGGTGGGCGGTCTAGGTGTATTGTGCATGCTCTACTCGGCGGCGTTCATCGTGCCGATCCTTGTCTCGTTGTTCTATGACGGGGCGAGCGGGACCACGTTGGCACGCGAGGTGCCGTTGCCGGGTGGCGGTGTCTGGGCCGTGCCGGACACGGCCCTGGTGTTCCTTTTGATCGCCCTGGGGATCTTTCTGTTGGGGGCGACCATGGCGCGCATCGGGATCCTGGACGCGGAGCTGCGCCATCGGGAGGCGTACGCCATCGTCGGCTTGGGCTGGCTGCTTTTGGCCTTGCTGGGCATGCTTCCTTATCTCGCATTGGGGACCTTCACCTCCCCGGTGGACGCGTTCTTCGAGTCCATGAGCGGCGTGACCACGACGGGGGCGACCATCCTGCCGGAGCCGTTCGCGGACAATCCACCGAGCCTCTTGATGTGGCGGGCCCTGCAGCAATGGATCGGCGGGCTGGGGATCGTGGTGGTCATGGTGGCGGTGCTGGCGAAACTCACCCAGGGCGGCCAGCAACTGATGGGGGCGGAGCTTTCCGGGTTGGGCGTGGAACGGATCAAGCCCCGGCTCGTGGAGACGGCGAAGGCGTTCTGGGTGCTCTACCTGATCTACACGGGTGTGCTCGTGGCGATCCTCACGGTGCTGATGCACGTCACGGGGGTCGGCCTTCCGCTCAAGGAATCGTTTTTCGACGCGCTTCTGCACACGTTCACGTCGCTGAGCACGGGCGGTTTTTCGAACCATGAGGCGAGCATCGCGTTCTACGAGTCGTTCTGGGTGGAGTTCGTGCTCCTTCTGGCCATGCTGGCGCTGGGAATCTCCTTCACGCTCCATTACATGGTGTGGAACGGCCTCAATCCGAAGGAGTGGCTGCGCGGTCGGCTTGTGCCGTTTCGCCGCGGTACGGGCTCCCGGCTCGCGCACCATGCCGAGACGCGGACCTATCTCTTCTTGGCCGTGCTGTTGGGCGGCCTGGTGAGCCTGAGTCTCTGGTGGCACCAGGACTACAGCGGCGTCTGGCAGAACGTGTGGCTGGGCCTGTTGCAGTCCGTTTCGATCATCACCACCACGGGATACAACCCTACGGTGTTCGATGAGTGGAACGAGACGGCTCGGTTCCTGTTGTTCCTGATGTTCTTCCTGGGCGGCTGCGCGGGGTCCACGTCGGGGGGCTTCAAGATGGTGCGCACGTTAATCCTCACGAAGATGCTCGCCCGGCACCTGCGCATGCTCCTGCATCCGCGCGCGTTCATCCAGGTGCGCCTGGGCCGCATGCCGATCACGGACGACGTGTTGAAGACGGTGACCGTGTTCAGTTTCGCCTACCTGGGTCTGTTCCTGTTGGGGACGTTCGCGTATGCGGCCTTGGGGCTGGATTTCGTCTCGGCGATGTCCGGTTCCTTGAGCGGGATCGGCAACATCGGCCCCGCCCTGGGCGTGGTGCACGCGGATTTCCATGCCATGCCGTGGCCCGGTCGCATCGTGCATTCCTTCCTGATGTGGGCGGGTCGTCTGGAGATCTTCACGGTGTTGATCCTGCTCTACCCGGAGACCTGGCGCAGATAAGGCGGTGGAAGAGACAACCGGGCGGGGGTCCGCGTTAACCGGTTGCATAACGGCCTTAAGGCGACACCCTTGATGTTCGCGGTGTGGCCCGCGCAGATCGCCAGGTCGTGACCGCCGGAGATGAAGCGAGGCGTGAAGCGGGTGCCCAGGCATTGGTCCGCGCAAGCGGTCTGGAGAAGGTCTACGGGGAGGGGGAGACGGCCACGTGGGCCCTTGCCGGGGCCGACCTGCTGGTGGGCCCGGGGGAGCTCGTGGCGATCATGGGGGCCAGCGGGTCGGGCAAGTCGACGCTTCTCAACTGCCTGGCGGGCCTGGAACCGCCCACTGCGGGAAGGGTCTGGATCGACGGCCACGACCTGTGGGCGCTCCGGGAGGACGAGCGCACGCGGCTGCGGGCCCGTGCCATGGGGTTCGTCTTCCAGTCGTTCAACCTGCTGCCGGTCTTGACGGCGCGGGAGAACGTGGAGCTTCCGCTTTTGATCGGCGGGACCCGTGGGCGCGTGGCGCGACGCGAGGCACAGAAGATGCTGGAGCGCGTGGGGTTGGCCGATCGCGGCGATCACACGCCGGCGAAACTCTCCGGGGGGGAACAGCAGCGTGTGGCGGTGGCGCGGGCGCTCGTGCATCGGCCCCGTTTGATGTGGGCGGATGAACCCACGGGGAACCTGGACGAGGAGACGAGCCGGATCGTGATGGATCTGTTGGTCCGGCTCAACGAAGAGACCGGGACCACGGTGGTTCTGGTCACGCATGACCCGGCGGTGGCCAAGCGGGCGCGCAGGCGCCTGCAGATGAAATCGGGTCGGTTCGTGGACGAGCACGAGAAGCGGCGGCCGGCCAGGTCCACGCAAGGCCCACCGGTACGAAGGGGGTCGAAGAAGGCGGGCGGGGGGCGAGACCGTAATTGATCTGGCCGGCTTGGGTCGCGTTGGCGGTCGGGGTCGTGATCTTGTCGTTGGCGTTGAAGATGCCGCTTCCGGCCCGTCTGGGTTGGCGCAATGCATTGCGCCACAAACGGCAGACCGCGGTGGTCGTCGTGGGGTTGTTGGTGGGGACCGCGGTGGTCTCGGCGAGTCTCACCACGGGGGACAGCCTGGAGACCGGCTTGAAGAGTACGAGCATCGCGGCGCTCGGGGACATGGATGTCCTGGTGCGGGTGCCGGGGGAGCTCTACGTACCCGAACGACTGCTCGATGAACTCGTCGCCCACCCGCTTCCTGCGCACGTGGCGGGCACGTCCAAGAACGTGATCGCGCGCGGTGCCGTGGAGGCGCCCGCCACGGATCGTTACGAGGCCCGCGTGCCCGTGGTGGGGTTCGACGCGCAGGAGGACGCGGCGTTCGGCACGTTCCGGGACGCCGAGACCGGGGCCTCTTCCACGGGCGAGGGGTTGGGACCCGGGGAGCTCATCGTGAACAAGCGCCTGGCGGACCGCTTGCTGCTCGCGGCCGGGGACCCGGTGAACCTGACGTACCGTCCTGCGGTGTTGCCGTTCGTGCCCGAGGTGCATTGGGCGAACGGGACCCTGCTGGGGGCCTCGGCGACGCCGGACCCGGACGGTGGATGGACCTATCACCATGCACCGGGCAACGAGAACGAAGCCGCGTTCCAGGTGCCCGACGGCGCGTTGGGCGTAGTGGCCGTCGTGTTGTGGGAAGACCCGGCGGACACGGCGGATCTGGATGTGGAACTCGTGGACCCGACCGGCGCGAGCCACCGCAACGACACGGGGATGCCGGGGTCGGGGCTCCCGTTGCCGGAGGGTCCACGGACCCCCAGGACCCCGGGCGCGCTCGTCTCGGAGCACACCGAGGCGACCCTCCTGAAGTTGGACCGGGAGCAGGCGGTGGCGGGGGAGTGGACCCTCCGGGTGCATGCCAAGAACGCGCTGCAGCAGGGTTTTGTCGCCTTCGCGGCCGTGCTGGAACCGGAGTACGACGTCCAGCGGGCGCTCGCGGCGTTCGAGGATCTGCAGGAGGAGTTCGGGCGGGAGTTCATCGAGGACCTGTTGCCCGATGCCAGCGGCGCCGCGGATGCGAGGACCGCCCGGTTCACGGTGAAGCAGGTCGTGGAGGGGGAAGGCAAGGGCGGCTTCTTTGGTTCCCCCACCGTGTTCATGGACCGGGCGGTGGCGCAGGAGCTCTATGAGGTGGAGGGCCGCTCGAACTGGTTGAAGATCACGCATCGCGGCAGCGGCCTGGCGGGGGTCGAGAGAAGCGACGAGACCGTGGAGTTCATCGAACAGAGGCTGCAGGCGATGCGCGATGAGCGCGGGGACGACCCGTCGAGCCCGCAGGCGAACCTGGAGGTCACACCGATCAAAAAGGAGTTCATCGAGCTGAGCGAGGAGGCGGCGGCGCTGTTCACGCGTTTCCTGGCACTGGTAGGCAGTTTCACTTTGGTCGCGGGGATGTTGTTGATCGTGAACCTGTTCACGATGCTCGGGGAGGAACGGCGCAGGGAACTTGGCATGGTGCGCGCGCTCGGGTTGGGCCGCGCCCGCATGGCGTATTCGCTCCTTTATGAAGGAGGCCTCTACACGTTGGTGGCCGCCGCGGTGGGCGCGCTGGTGGGGATCGCGATCGCCGGTGTACTCGTGCTGGGGTTGAACACGCTGTCGCCGCCGGGCTCCTTGTTCCACGTCCCCCTGGCGCCCCGCGGCGGGAGCCTGGTCCTGGCGTTCGCCGTGGGCGCGCTGCTGACGTTCGCGACGGTCATGGTGGCGGCGGTTCGTTCCAGTCGCTTCGACGTGGCGAGCGCGCTGCGCGACGAGGAGGACCCTGCGCCGGCACGAAGCGGGCGTCGCCGGCGGCTGCAGGTCTCGTTGTTCATCGCCTTGGTCGTGTTCACCCTGGCTGGGGCGTTGTTGGGGAGTTTCCTGGCCTTGAGCATGGGCCCGCTCTTGGCGCTTTTCGCCGTGGCGCCGCTTCTTGTGGGCGTGTTGGGGCGGGAGCGGGCGTGGCGTACGGTCTCGATCCTCGTCGTGCTCGCGGTCTTGGCGAGCCTCTTGTTCCTGCGCACGCCGTTGGGTTTCGAGGGCGACGTGTCCACGGTGATGCGGGCGCTTGCGTTGATTGTCGCTGGGAGCGTGTACCTGGTTCACGCGCCCTTGGTCCCGCGCTTGTTGTCGCGCGCGGTGGCCCGTTCGGCCCGGGCGGCATCCGTGGTGCGGGTGGCCTTGGCGTACCCGTTGAAGCGTCCCATGCGCACGGGCCTGACGGTATCCATGTACAGCCTGGTGATCCTGGTCCTCGTGGTCTTCAGTTTGGTCTTCACCGTGATGACGCCGGACCCGGCGCGCGAATCCGGCGGTTACGACCTGGTGGGTCGCGCTCCGGTGCTTCTGGAGGACGAAGCCGCGCTGCGCGGCGAGATGCGTCTGGGCGCCGGTGCGCGGGACCCGTTCGAGCGCATCGAGCACGTGGACGCCTTGTCGGAGCACCGGGAGTTCGGGGAGGAGCGGGTGTTGATCGACGGCGAGCCGCCCACGGGCCGGTCGGGCTCGGCCTGGTTCATCGGCTTCGACGCACCGTTCGCCGCCGGCAACGAGTATACGCTTTTTGATTGGGACCGCTCCGTGGCGCAGACCGAACGTGGGGTCTGGCAGGCGGTGGCGGCGGACCCGGGCCTGGTCCTTGTGTCGTACGCGTTGGTGGGAGACCCGACACAGCCGCGCGGCGGGGAGCCGGAGTTGCCGGAGCGTGTGACGGTGAACATGACGGGGGGTCAGCAGGAGTTCCGGGTCGCCGGGGTGACGGACCAGGTGCATCTGTCCGCGCTCTGGATGCAACGCGAAGAGATGGAGCGCATGTTCCCGCAGGCGGAGGGTCTCTATCTGGTCCGGCTCAATGAGGGGGCAGGCGCGCAGCAGGTCTCGGGGGACCTGGAAAGGTCGCTGCGCGGCATCGGGATGCAGGTCACGAGCGTGGAGGAGGAGGCTGCCGAGGTCCGGGAAGAGGCCGAGCGGGTCTATCTGCTTCTTTCGACCTATCTCGGTCTCGGGATCCTGGTGGGGGTGGCCTCCTTGGGGATCGTCACGTCCCGGGCGGTCCTGGAGCGCCGCCGGGAGACCGGGATGCTGCGCGCCATCGGGTACACCCGGCGCCGGGTGGCCGCGGTCCTGCTCACGGAAGCGCTCTACTTGCTGGCGCTGGCCATGGTGCTTGGCCTTGGTCTGGGATTGTTGGTCGCACGCGCGGTCTATGAAGCAGAGATCTCCACGCTGCCCGGGACCACGTTCGTGATCCCGTGGGGCCGCATCCTGGCCCTGTTGGGGATCGCGCTCATGGCGACCCTGGTGGCCGTGGGGGTCCCGGTCCACCGCGCAGGAAAGACTCCGCCCAGTGCGGCGATCCGGAGTGTGGATTGATATCTACGTGTACAACCCGAGGAAGTCCCCGGCCCGCATGGTCTGGATCCCGTGGTCGTGGCCGTCCCCGCTCTCTTCGTCGTGGAAGCCTTCGTAGACGAGGTGCGTCATGATCCCGCCCGGTGAGATGTGGTCGTTCATGGCGTGCTTGCCCACGTGGTCGTGGAGCATCCAGGCGCCGGGGTTGTTCCCTTCGATCAGGACGTCGTAGCGTTCGCCGGGCGCCATGGGGACCGTGTCCGCCATGTAGGGGCTGTCCAGGGGGTAGCCGTCCTTGTGTGTGACCTTGAAGTGGTGTCCGTGGATGTGGAAGGCGTGGCTGCTGTGGCCCACGTTGACGAGGCGGAGTTTCAGCGTCTCGTTCTCCTTGATCTCCACGGGCTCGGTCCAGGGGTAGCTTTTCCCGTTGATGGTGAACGTGTCGTATTCCGGGTCCCAGGGTGGGAAGGTCTCCGGGTACCAGTCCCGTTTCTCGCGCAACGGGTTCTCGTAGTAATCACGCAGCACGGCGTATTGCGGGTCGTTGAGGACCTCCCGGGCCTGGTAGAGGCTGCGGTCGATCTGATGGTAGGGGTCGCCGGAGCCGTCCTGGAGGGACCCGATGATCATGTCCGGTTCGGCGCTGGTCTGATGGATGTGCCGGGAGTCCCAGGAATCGAGGATCAGGACCTCTTCGCTGTCGAATTCGTGCTCTTCCGGTTCGTTGGGTTCGACGATGATCACGCCGTACATCCCCATGTCCAGGTGGTGCGGGGCGTCGACGTGGCAGTGGAACCAGTGCGTGCCGGCGGGTTTCGCTTCGAACTCGTAGGTGAAGGACTCCCCGGGTTGAACGGGGTCCTGGGTGAGGTAGGGCACGCCGTCCATCTCCCAGGGGACGTGCATGCCGTGCCAATGGATCGTGTGGTTGAAGTCCAGCGGGTCCGTGTTGGTCAGGGTGATCTTGACGGTCTGGCCTTCCTTGACGGTGATCACGGGGGGTTCGAAGCTCGTCGGGTCCGGGCTCGTGCTGAACTGCAGGGCGGAGAGCATGCCGTTCGGGTAGGGGTGGAACATGACCTGGGACACATAGAGCTGCTCTTCATGGGGCGGCAGGTCGGACCCGTGCACGCCGTTTCCCGGGTCCACGTCGCCGCTGTCGCCGAAGCACCCCGCCAGGACCGAGCCTGCCAGTACGAGCAGACTGAGCAACAAAAAGGGGTGCTTGCGCATGGACATCACTAAAGTTCCGACAATTCAAGGTTATAAAGGATTTGCGTTACACGCGTTGGGCAAGGGCCACTTTGGCCGCCCGTCGTCTTATATTGTCTCATGGGGGCAGGCCTCCGTATTTGCCGTCCGTTTCTCCGGGGCGGGCCCGGTCGTGCATCCGGCGCGCGCTCACCTGGCCATGACGCGCAAGGCGGGCCCCCTCGTCCATCCGGCCCGCGCTCCACCCCGCATGACGCGCAAGGCGGGCCTGGTTTTCGCGCAAAAGCGGCGCATGCTCCCGTCGGCTGCGCGGAGACACGGTCCGCCGATTCAGAACGTTTAAAGCGGACCGGGGCAGCCCGGTGGTCATGGAGGGTGGCTCGGGACCTTGGCGGGGGCACCGGGGACGCAAGCGTCCGAGCGCGCCGGCCCGCAAGCAGGAGCGGGAGGCAGACCCGGAGGGCTGGAAACGCGTGGAGGACCCGCCCGCGCCGCCGCCGGCCGCGACGCCCGTTGCCGCCCCCGTGGGCACGCGGCGACGCGCCGCTTCGCCTCGGTCTGCGCACGACGCCGCACCCGGGAAGGCGACGCCGACACTCCCGGAGAAGCATGTAGAACGCGCCTTTCTCGTGTGCGCGGTGGCGTACGTGCTGATCCTGTTCGACGTGATCTATGGCGGCGCGGCGACCTGGTTCGATGGGCACGTCATGACGGCGGTGGCCGTCCTGCCGGATGCACTGCGCGCCGTCTCGGGGCTTTTGTTGTCACTCCCCGGCGAGCGTTGGTTGCTGGCGATTTTGATCATGTTGGTCGCTTTGCGGGCGTGGTCGCGGGGCTCCACGCGCCGTGCGGTGCTTCTTGGCGGGAGCACGTTCAGCATCATGTTGTTCATCGAGATCACGAAACGGATCGTGGGGCGCACCCGCCCCACCACGTTCTTCGCGGGCACCGACTGGCTCCCGGAATGGCTTTTCTCCACAAGCAACGCCTTTCCCAGTGGACATTCGGGGGTCCCGGTGCTGGTCTATGGCTTGGTCTTGATCGCTTTGTGGGGACCGGGGCCGACGAGGGATTCCTTGCTGCCCATGCCGCGCCGTTTCCCGTCCAAGGCGCTGGCCGCGGCGGTGCTCCTTGCGTTCCTGCCCGGGCTGGGGCGGATCCTTTGGGGTTTTCATTGGTTCAGTGATGTGCTCGCCGGCTGGCTCCTGGGTCTGGCTTGGCTCGCTGCCACGCTGCTCGTTGCGAACGTGTGGGGCCGCAGCCGCAAGGCGGACGAGGAGCCCGAAGGCGGGGAAGTGGAACCGAACCGACCGGGGCTCGGCGGGCTCTACGACTGACGACGACCGGGCGTTCACACAAGCGGCCAGAAGAGGTTCAGCACGACGGGGGTGACCACGGTAAGGAGCAGGGTCAGTGGACCGCCCACCTTCAGGAAGTCCAGGTACCGGTAACCACCGGGACCCATCACCATGAGGTTCGTCTGGTATCCGATTGGGCTCAGGAAACTCGTGGAGGCCGCGAACATGGCGGCGAGGATGAACGCGATGGGGTCGAAGTCGCGGATCAATGCGATCTCGATGCCGATGGGCACCATGAGGACCACGGAGGCGTTGTTCGAAATGATCGATGTCAACACCGAGGTGATCAGGAAGAACAGTGCCAGGACGGCCAGCGGGGGAAGAAAGTTGGCCGTGCTCGCGATGCTCCCGCCGATGATCGCCGCGGTCCCGGTCTCCTGCAGCGCGATCCCCAGCGGGATGATGCCGGCCAGAAGCAGGATGATGTCCCACCGGACGCCTTCATACATCTCCGTGATCCGAAGGGCGCCCGTGGCGACCATCAGCACGGCCCCGGCCGTGGCCGTGATGACGATGGGGAAGACTTCGAGGGCGGCGAGCCCCACCACGGCCACCAGGATCAAAAGGACATGAGGGACCTTGTGGGGCCGGCGCAAGGGAGGCTCGGGCCCGCCGAGCACGTGGAACGCGTCGCCCCCGGTGATGTTCGCGATGTCCTCCTTGGTCCCGGAGACCAGGACGACGTCGCCGGTGCGCAGCCGGCGGTTGTACAACCGGACCGTGGTGGCGCGTCCCCGGTGCAACAGCGCCACGGGGTGGACGTGGTTGTGGCGCCAGAACTGCAGCCGGCCGAGGCGTTTGCCCCTGGACGTGGACGTGGAGGTGACAAGGAGTTCACGGAAGTCCATGTCCTCTTTTTCCAGGTCGAACTGGCCGGTGGCCGCGGTGAGCCGGATGATGCCGCGGTCCGCCATGCGCTGCAGGTTCGCCCGTGTCGCCCGCATCAGGACCCCGTCTCCGGCCTGGAAATAGACCGGTTCGGACAAAGGGTCCAGGTGCTTGTCGCCGCGATGGATCACCAGGATCTCCGCGTCGTATTCCTGCGTGAGCTCGGACTTGCCCACCCGCTTGTTGATCAGGTTGCTTTTTTCGGGGATCTCCACTTCGAAAAGGAAGTTGCGAAGGTGGTAACGCTCGTCGAGCTTGCGTGCCTCCACGCGTTCCGGGATCAACCGTTTGCCCACCACGGCCAGGTAGAGGAGCCCGACGGCGAAGATGATGACCCCGGCCTGCGAGAATTCGAACATCCCGAAGCGGCCCAGGTCGTATTCGGAGCGGATCGCGCTGCCCAGGAGGTTCGTGGAGGTCCCGATGAGGGTCATCATGCCGCCGAGCATGGCGGCGAACGAGAGCGGGATCAGGAGCCGGCTCGGGCTCTCCCCCATCTTGTTCGCCATGTGGACCACGAAGGGGATCATCACGGCCACGGCCGCGGTGTTGTTGATGAACGCGCTGATCGGGCCCACCAGGAGCCCGAGCACGATGATGTGCCGCATGGTGGACCGGCCCATGAGGAAGCTCCCCTTGTCGCCGAGCCAGTCCACGATGCCGCTTTGCAGGACCGCGGCGCTGAGGATGAACATCATGAGCACCGTGATCGTCGCGGTGCTGGAGAACCCGGAGAGGGCATCCTCGACATTGATCACCTTGGTGACGGCGAGCGCCACCAGGACCGAGAGCGCGGTGATCTCCATGGGGAGGATCTCCGTGGCGAACGCCACGAGCATGAGTGCCACCAGCAGGAGGACAAAAAATATCTCCCAATGCCCGATGAGGAATTCCCAGGCCACTTCAAGCCGGGAGATGCCCACGACTTATGGGTTTGTCGCCGGGCCTTTTTTGCGCGCCGGGGACGGTGACCAGCACGGCGGCGGCCAGGACCAACAAGACCGGCCAGGGTCCAGGGGCCGAGGGCCGACCGGGGCCGGCGGGTGGCTCGTCGTCGCCGCCGTCGCCCTCGCCATCGGCCGTGGCGGCTTCGTGGAAGACGATCTCGCCGGTCAGCGTGTACCCCCGGGCCGGGTGCTCGCTGGGTCGGCCTCGGCCTTCCACGATGAGTGGCGGCGGGAAGACCCGGGGCTCCGTGGCGGGGTCCGCGCCCCCGGCAGCGGGATGGACATCGATCTCGAGAAGGGACGTCCCGGGCGTCTCGTTCTCCCGGGGATCCATGAGCTGCGGCTCGTACCGGGGGCTCACTCGGAGGCCGGCGCGGTGGTCCTGGGCGATCAGGTAGACGCCGTCCATGGAGTCGGTCACCCCGTTATCGGGGCGAACGGCTTGTCGGTGCGTGTCGTAGTCGTAGCGCAGCCGCCAGAGATGTTCCTGGTCGTCGGGCAGGGGTTCGTCCCCGCTTCGGTTCAACGTCCAGGAAAAACGGATCGCGGCGGGGGATTGCATTCCGGTGGGCAGGTGATAGAGGGGCTTTTCGGTGAACTCGATGCGCCAGTGCAATGTGAGGCCGGTCTGCGTGGTCTCGCCTTGCTGACTGGCGTTCATGCCAAGCGGCGGACTCGTGGTGTTCCCGCCGGGATGGGGCAGGTGGGCCTCCGTCTCGATCACCAGTTGCATTGTGTCCTGACGGGTCTCGTTGCTCCACTGCGGCGCCTTCCATGGCAGCCGGGGCACGTCCACGGTGTCCAGGCGGGCTCCGTCGTCCAGTTCGAGCGGCGGCCCAAGCCGGATCGAGGAGAGGGCCGCGCCGACGTTGATGGCGGGCCTCAACGCGTCGTCTTGGCGTTGCAGGTAGACGGCTTCGATCATGCCGGCATCGGCGAGCACGGCCACGGCGATCTCGCCGAAGCGGGGATCTTCGGCGACGCCCACCAGGACCGGGTCCGCGTCCGGGTCCTGGTTTTCCTGCACTCGCCATGAACGCGCGGCGGTCGCGAGCACGTCACGCTCCCCGGTGCCCGGTACACTCGGTCCTGTCGGCTCGTCATCCAGGCCCGCCGCGTGCTCGTGTTGCTCGGCCACGGCGTCCAGCGGACCGATCAGGCCCACCATGACAAGAAGCAGCGCGAGCCACCGGAAGCCGCCTGGGTTCATGTTGCGCGGAGGCGTCCGTCGCCTTATCAGGCTACGCCCAAGCCCGCTCCGGGGTCGACTCCGCTCCACGTGCCCCCTCCGCGCGGGTCTTGCCGGGAGAGCCCTTATCAAGACGGTGGTGTTCGGCCCGCTTGGTCGTCATGCCGAAGGATATCCAGTTGGAACGATTGCGTTTCGGGACTGAGCTCGTCAAGCGCGGGTTCGCGAAGATGCAGAAGGGGGGCGTGGTGATGGACGTGACCACGCCCGAGGAGGCCGCGATCGCAGAAGAGGCGGGCGCGGTGGCCGTGATGGCCCTGGAGCGCGTGCCGGCGGACATCCGCGCCGAAGGCGGCGTGGCGCGCATGAGCGACCCGGAACGGATCTCGGCGATCATCGAGTCGGTGACGATCCCGGTCATGGCGAAATCGCGCATCGGTCATTTCACGGAGGCACGCATCCTGGAGCACCTCGGTGTGGACATGATCGACGAGTCCGAGGTGTTGACCCCGGCGGACCCGTTCTTCCACACCATGAAACGGGACTTCACGGTGCCGTTCGTCTGTGGCGCGACGAGTCTGGCCGAGGCGGTGCGTCGCATCATGGAGGGGGCGGCGATGATCCGCACGAAGGGGGAGGCCGGCACGGGGAACATCGTGGAGGCGGTGCGTCACCGCCGCATGGTGAGCCGGGGGATCCAGCGCGTGATGCGCGTGGACGAGGACGACCTGGATTCCATCGCCGTGGCGTACAGCGAGCGGTACCGGCCGCTGATGGATGCGGTCGCCGTGGAGCAGGGCGGCGAAGCGGGTTCCGAGCAGGCGATCTATGATGATTGGAGCATGGAGCAGGCCGTGGAGGGCATCCTCGGTGTGCTCAAGGAGATCCGCTCCATGGGCCGGTTGCCCGTGGTGGATTTCACGGCGGGCGGCGTGGCGACCCCCGCGGATGCGGCGCTCATGATGCAGATGGGTTCAGACGGTGTGTTCGTCGGGAGCGGGATCTTCAAGTCGGACAATCCGGCGGCGCGGGCGCGCGCCATCGTGGAGGCGACCACGCACTTCGAGGACGCGGCGGTGATCGCCGAGGTGTCCAAGGGGATCGGGGTCCCCATGCGGGGCACGGAGATCTCCGACATTCCCGCCGAGATGCGCCTGGCGGGCCGCGGCATCTAGCACCGCAGGGTCGCGCTAGCGGACCATCTTGCCCAGTTCGTCGAGGACCGTCTCGATGATCTGTTCCCGGTTCGGCATCTTGTTGCCGTCGCGTCGGGATTCCTTCGCGTCGAAGTTCATGCCGGCGGCACCGGCGTGGCCGCCGCCCATCATGTTCAACCGCCGGCCGGCGCTGTTGAGAAGATGCCCGAGGTGGAGACTGGTCCGAGCGAGCGCGGATTTTCGGGCCCTGGCGCTGACCCGGATCTCGCCTTTTTTCTCGGCGATGCAGAACGCGACGTCGGCGCCGAGCAGGGTGAGAGCGCGCGCGGCGCTTGCTTCGTGCGCAGAGACGTGACTGGTGGCCACGACGAGAGGACCCACCTGATGGGTGACCAGGCGGGTGGCGGCTTTCAGATGGGCTTGATGACGGCCGTCGTGGGGCTCCTGGTCCTCTTCGAGGATCTCGAGCACGTCGCTGATCGAGGTGCCGGTCTGTGAGAGCAGGTCCGCGGCGGTCTGCAATGTGCGGGGCGTGGCATGCCGGAAGCCCCCGGAGTCCGTCCAGATCCCGGTCATGAGCGCCAGGCCGATGCGTTCCAGGGTGGCCACGTCGGAGGCGGCGCCGCCCAGTTGCGTGTTCGTGTATCCTTCGCGTCCGGCGGTCTCGATGAGTTCGTAGACGAGCTCGCAGCATGCCACCATGTTCGAGTCCACGTAGAGGTGGGCGGCGTCCTCCCAGGTGTCGTGGTAGGGATGATGGTCGAGGACGATGGGGTTCTTGATCCGCGCGGCGGCCTCCCCCAGCTGGATCTTGCTGGAGGTGTCCACCACCACGATGTGGTCGAAGCGTTCGTAGGGCGGCCGGGTGAGCACCTCGGCGTCCAGGGCCTTCAACAGGCGTTTCGCGGCGCTGGAGAGCCCCAGGGGGGCCGCGATCTGGATGCCGGGGAAGACGGCCTGCAGGGCGAGGGCGCTGCCGAGGGCGTCCGGGTCCGCGTTGTGGTGCATGACCACGAGTTTGCTCTGGCGCGGCTCGGCGAGGATCTCGATGATCCGGGTGAGCGTCTCGAAGGAAGGGGTCGCGTCGGTCATCGCGGTCACGGGATGGGAGGCGGCCTGCCGGCCACCGCGGCGTCTCCAGGAGGGCGCCGCGCCTTCATGCCTGCTTGCCTGGCGGCACGATGGAACCCTTGATGCAGCCTGCGCAGGCCCGCAGTGTTGGGGCGGTCTATTGCTCCCCGCCGCGGCTTTGCAACTGGGCGATGCCGTTTTGGATCTTGGACTGCAACTCGTTGAGTTGTTCCTTGAGCCGGCTCTCCTGGCGTTCCAGGTTCTTGATCCGCACGCCCTGGGTCTCGCTCTCGTCGGAGATCGTCTTGAGCACGTCGCTCTTGCCGGGGGTCCGGATCAGGAACGCCCCGACGTTGCGGTAGATCGGGGTCTGTTCGTCGGCCTCCGTGAGCGCTTGGCTCGCTTTTTCCAGTTCTTTCGCGTGTTGATCGGACTGGCCTTTTTGTTGGGCGAGGAACTGCAGTTGTTGCTGCAATTGCTGGTATTGCGCCAGCTGGTCGCGCAGTTGAGGGGGAAGTTCTTCCGACATCGATGCGCGCTTACCAACGGGGGGGTGTTAAACATATCCCGGCATATCCGGGGTCGGGGGCGACCGGGCGCCGGGTAGGGACGAGGTGGACGACCGGTGGGGTGGATCCTGTGGGGCGGATTCGGTGGCGCGGGTCCAATGGCGTTGATCCTGTGGCGTCTTTCCCCGGGGGCGGTGCACCGGCACGACGAGCGCGGCGGTGGCACATTCATCGGCACCGTGAACCGAAGGCTTTTATCCGTAGGGAGTAAGGGGGGCTTGACCACCCGGGTCTTCGACCCGTGGCACGCTTCCCGCGTTCCCAACCGTATTTTCGGGTGTCTGCAGGGGGGTGGGCCGAGGTGGCGAGCACCAGGAGGTGCACCATGAAATCATCGGACAGACAATTCAAACTCTATACTGTGGGCGGCTACAGTGAATATGGCCGCAACATGACCGCCGTGGAGGTCGACGGCGAGATCGTGATCTTCGACATGGGGATCAAACTGGACCGGATCTTGATCCACGAGGACGCGGTATTCGAGCGCATGCACAGCATGGACCTGATCGGCCTGGGGGCGATCCCGGACGACCAGGTGCTCGACTCCCATCGCGACAAGGTGGTGGCCATCGTCACCACGCACGGCCATCTGGACCACATCGGGGCGATCCCGAAGCTCGCGCACCGCTACAAGGCGCCGGTCTACTGCACGCCCTTCACGGCGAGCCTGATCGACCATGCGCTCAGCTGGGAGAAGAAGCACCGCCAGGAGGTGGAGGTGGTCCCGCTCCCGACGGGGCAGCTGCGGCCGGTGGGCCTCAAGGACCTGCAGGTGGAGCTCGTGCGCATGACGCACAGCATCGTGGATTCGAGCACCGCCGTCCTGCACACGCCCTACGGGGAGGTGGTCTACGCGAACGACTTCAAGCTGGACAACCAGCCCGTGATCGGCAAGCCGCCGGACTACGACCGCCTGCGCGAGATCGGGGCGGGACAGGGGGAGAGCGGCCGCGGCGTGCAGCTCTACATCACGGAGACGACGCGGGTGCACGAGCACACGAAGACGGAGTCCGAATCGGTGGCCCGGGCGATCCTCAAGGACCATCTGCTGGGGCTGGAGAACGACGAGGACGGCATGGTGGTCACGACGTTCTCATCGCATTCGGCCCGGATCAAGAGCATCGTGGAGTTCGGCAAGAAGATCGGCCGGGAGGTCGTACTGGTGGGAAACTCCATGGAGCGCTACTCCACGTATGCGGCCCGTCATGGTTTCGCGGACTATCTCGACGACACGATGGTCTACGGGCGTCGCGCGGACGCGATGCGGGCGCTGGCGGAGATCATGAAGGACGGCAAGGAGCACTATCTCATCGTCACGACGGGCCATCAGGGCGAGGAAGACGCGGTGCTCGCGCGCATGGCGCGTGATGAGACGCCGTACAAGTTCGACAAGGGAGACCATGTGATCTTCTCGTCGAACATCATCCCGAACCCGATGAACGTGGCGAACTCGTACGTGCTGGAGCAGCATCTTCGGGGCCACAAGGTCCGGATCATCCGGGGGGCCCATGTCTCGGGGCACGGTGCCCGGGAGGACCATTGGGAGATGCTGAACATGCTGCAGCCGGAGCACATCGTGCCCAGCCACGGCGACATCAAGGCGCAGGCCACCTACATGGGGCTCGCCACGGACTACGGGTTCGACCCGGAGAAGAAGCTCCACCTGACCTCCAACGGAAGCACGGTGAACATCCCGACCTGATGCGAGGCGGACCGGGTTTCCAGGCCCTGCCGGTCTGGCCGGTCGATCGCACGGGTCCGTCCGGGGGCCCGGGCGATGGGGACTTCGGGGGTCGGCCCCGGTTCATCCGAGCAGGCCGAGGCTCTGCAACTCGGCGAGG
>CAYVRY010000013.1:0-8766 GCA_964452895.1 uncultured Halobacteriales archaeon | reverse complement strand
ATCTTGTCGACGGCGTTCTTCGCGTCGTCGGTGCTCTTGGCGCCGGTGACCACAATTTTTTCGGGGGGTCGGCCCCGGTTCATCCGAGCAGGCCGAGGCTCTGCAACTCGGCGAGGATCTTGTCGACGGCGTTCTTCGCGTCGTCGGTGCTCTTGGCGCCGGTGACCACAAGTTTGCCGGACCCGAAGATCAAGACCACCACTTTGGGGTCGGTCAGCCGGTAGATCAGACCGGGGAACTGTTCCGGTTCGTACTCGATGTTCTCGAGCCCGAGCCCGATGGCGACGGCGTTCAGGTTCAACTCGGCGCCCAGGTCGGACGTGGAGACGATGTTCTGGACGGTGATCTGGGGGTTGTCGATGATCCCGTTGAAGCCTTTGCCCTTCAGGGCGTCGCAGACGATCGCGATGGCGATGCCGACGTTGCCGATGCTTTTGGCGCCGGTGACGACGACCTTGCCGGAGCGGAAGATCAGCGCGGCGGTCTTCGGTTCCTTGACCCGGAAGACGAGGCCCGGGAACTGCTCGGGCTCATATTCTGCGTTCTCGAACTGGTCACTGATCAGGTCCAAGTCCAGTTCGTCTCCGATCGTTGTGGACGCCACCACGTTTTGAATCTGGATGTCTGCCATGAGGTTCCCGCCGGCCCGGTCGGGAAGCGGGGGTGTTTTTAAACTTTATACGGTCCCGCCACTCTCACCATATATAAATCAGAGTTTTCGACGGCATTGGGTGGGGGGTGTTGCGACCCGGCGCCCGGCGATGGCCGGCGCGCTCCCGTGGGGGGCGACGTGCCCCCGCGGTGAGGCACGTCTCCTTTTTGGGGGACGACACACGCCGCTTCGGGGGGCCAAGGAGGCGCCCCTTGTGATGAGGCACACCTCTTTTTTGGGGACCACACACGCCTCTTCGGGGGGCCAAGGGTCTTGTGCCCCGGAAGGTTCACAAACCCCAAGCGGTTCGCGCCGCCTCGCGAGGGACACGTTGGAAGAACAGATCTGCCGGATTGAAGTCGTCAAGGAGGAGGATGCGTTCGTGGTCCGTGTGACGAGCGCCTTGGACGGGACGAAGGAGTTCCGCCATCCGAACCTGGAGACGCTGCTGCGCGACGTGTCCATGGATCTGCAGCTCTCCTACGCGGAATTCGTGGAACGCGACGAGAAGGAATACGTCGACCCGGAAGACCTGGAGGAGTTCCGCGAGGAAGAATACTGACCCGCCGGGTCGGCTTCTGGCGCGTTGGCCCCGTGTGCGCATTGAGACATAAAGCCGCTTTTCCCTCCGCCGCAGCTGAAAAAAACCCATCCCGGGATACGGACATGCCGGTGTGTGGTGAAGACGGAGACGGACGCCTGAAATAGCCCGCGTCCCCGGACCCCAACTTTCAAGAGCACCTTGGCGGGTCCAGGGCCGAGGAGGAAATTCCGCGGCAAGCGGAATGACCGCGAACCGACGCGGTGAAACCCTCCAGCGTCCGAGTAGACCGACGTGGCTCAAGAATCCCCCAACGGTTTTATAGGGGACCCTTTTACCGCAGCCTGCTTCCCTGGAGGAACCAGCAGTTGGAATACACCCGGTTTGAAAAAGCGCGCATTGTAGGAGCGCGGGCGCTGCAGGTCTCCATGGGCGCTCCGATTCTCATCGAAGTAGCGGACGACATGATGAACCCGGTGGAGATTTCCCTCCTGGAATTCGAGGCCGGCGTGATCCCGATCACCGTCCGGCGTGCGATGACCCCGAAACAAGCGTGAGGAGAACCGATGCCCGAACAAGAAGAGAACCAGAACGTCGTCACCGCTGGAGACGGACCCCAGGGCGAAGCCCCGCCGGAGGACGCAGGTCTGCTCGTCACCGAGGACCTCTACCTGACAAGCGGTGTCCACATCGGCACGCAACAGAAGACCGCGGACATGCGGCCCTACATCTTCAAGGTCAGAAACGACGGCCTCTATGTCCTGGACGTCAAGGCCACGGACCGGCGGATCCGGGACGCGGCGCTCTTGGTCTCCCGCACGGAGCCGAACCGGGTCCTCGTGGTCTCCGCCCGCCAGTACGGCCAGAAGCCCGCTCGGGAGTTCGCCAAACGGGTGGGCGCGATGGCCATCGTGGGCCGGTTCATGCCGGGGACGTTGACGAACCCGAACACACCGAACTTCATCGAGCCGGACGTCCTGGTGCTCACGGACCCCTTGGGGGACGCCCAGGCACTGCGGGAAGCCGTGAACACGGGGATCCCCGTGGTGGGACTCGTGGACTCGAACAACGAACTCAAGAACATCGACCTGGCGATCCCCACGAACAACAAGGGCCGCCGGTCACTCGCCTTCGTCTATTGGCTCCTTACGCGGGAGACGATGAAAGCGCAGGGGAAGATCAAATCGGACGAGGAGTTCACCTCGACCGTTGAAGACTTCGAGGCCAGCCTTTAGGCGACTCGGGAGGGATCGACATGGAACCAGCAGAAATTGCAGTCCTTGTGGGAATCATCGGAGGCATCCTCGCGCTGATCTGGGCCGCCGGTCTCGTCGTGCGCATCATGAAACTGCCTGCCGGGTCCGCCCGCATGCAGGAGATCGCGGACGCGGTGCGCGAAGGCGCCGAGTCGTTCATGAAACGGCAGTACGGCACGATCGCCATTGTGGCGGTGATCATCACGGTGGTCTTCCTTTTGGTGGGCGTGTTCCTGGCGGACCCCGTCTGGTACTACACCGCGATCGCCTTCGCCTTGGGGGCGGCCATGAGCGGCACGGCGGGGATCGTCGGGATGTCCATCGCGGTGCGTGCCAACGTGCGCACCACGCAGGCGGCCCAGCAGGGCATCGCCCATGCCTTGAAGGTGGCGTACCGCGGCGGCGCGGTCTCGGGCCTCGTCGTGGTTGGTCTGGCGCTGTTCGGTGTGTCCATCCTCTATTTCGTCTACTCCATGGGTTTTTCCGGCCTGTCGACCAGTGACGTGGTGCACGCGCTGGTCGGGTTCGCGTTCGGCGGGTCGCTGGTTTCGCTCTTCGCCCGTGTGGGCGGCGGGATCTACACGAAGGCCGCGGATGTCGGGGCGGACCTGGTGGGCAAGGTGGAGGCGGGGATCCCCGAGGACGACCCGCGCAACCCGGCCGTCATCGCGGACAACGTGGGGGACAACGTGGGGGATTGCGCCGGGATGGGCGCCGATCTTTTCGAGACTTACGCGGTCACGGCGATCGCGGCCATGCTGCTGGGGTATCTGATCTTCAGCGCGGACCGCTTCTCCGGCCTGCTGGGGGCCGCCGATGTTCTCCCGTTCATCACCTACCCGCTTCTTCTGGGCGGCATCGTGGTCGTCGCCACCTTGATCGGCAGCCTGTTCGTGAAACTCCCGAAAAACGAGAACATCATGGGGGCGCTCTACAGGGGAGTGGCCGCCACCG
The DNA here is from genome assembly GCA_964452895.1 of uncultured Halobacteriales archaeon. Taxonomy (GTDB): domain Archaea; phylum Thermoplasmatota; class E2; order JACPAO01; family JAHWKR01; genus CAYVRY01. The sequence goes on along the minus strand of CAYVRY010000013.1, from coordinate 5,363 downwards.
CGGTGATCTCACTGATACTGACCTGGTTCGCCACCGAGTGGATCTTCGCCGACGCGATCGCGGCCGGCGCGCTCACGGTCTGGAACATCTACCTGCCGGTGGTCATGGGGATGGTCGTGATGGTGGGCATGATCGTCATCACGGAGTACTTCACCTCCACGAAATACAAGCCGGTCAAGGACATCGCGCACGCCAGCGAGACCGGGGCGGCCACGAACATCATCGCCGGGCTGGCCGTGGGGATGCGTTCCACGCTGCTCCCGGTACTGCTGATCTCGGGTGCAATCCTGTCTGCCTACATCTTCGCGGGCGGCCTGGATGACCCCATGCGCGGCCTTTACGGCATCGCGATCGCCGCCGTGGCGATGCTGTCCACGACGGGCATGATCGTCACTCTGGATTCGTACGGTCCGATCACGGACAATGCGGGCGGCATCGCGGAGATGGCCGACCTGGACCCGGAGGTCCGCAAGGTCACCGACGCCTTGGACGCCGTGGGGAACACCACGAAGGCCACCACGAAGGGCTATGCGATCGGCAGCGCGGCTCTGGGTGCGCTCGCCCTGTTCGCGGATTACGTCTTCAGCGCGGCGGACGTCGCAGAGACCGAGGGGTTGATCCCCGCAGGCACCACCCTGGTGTTCCAGTTGAGCGACCCGTTCGTCCTGGTGGGTCTGTTGATCGGCGCCATGCTCCCGTTCATCTTCAGCGCCCTCTTGATGAGTGCGGTGGGGACCGCGGCGTACGCGGTGATCAACGAGGTGCGCCGTCAGTTCCGGGACGTCGAGGGGATCATGGAGGGCACGACGAAGCCCGAGTACGGCACGTGCGTGGACATCGTGACGCGCGCCGCGCTCAAGAAAATGATCCTGCCCGGCATGATCGCGGTCTTCGTGCCGCTCATCGTGGGCTTCGTCCTTGGCCCGGTGGCCCTGGGGGGGCTGCTCATCGGGGTCATCATCTCCGGCCTGCTCATGGCGATCAGCATGTCCAACGGCGGCGGCGCCTGGGACAACGCGAAGAAGCTCATCGAGGACGGGGCGCACGGCGGCAAGGGGGGCGACGCCCACAAGGCCGCCGTGGTGGGGGACACCGTAGGGGACCCCTACAAGGACACCGCCGGCCCGGCGATCAACGCCCTGATCAAGGTCATCAACACGGTGAGCCTGATCTTCGTCGCCCTCATCGTGATCTATTCCCTCCTGTAGGCGTGCCGGTTCCGACAAATCCATCTGCTTTCCTCGGCCCCTCTCTCCTCTCCCCCTCCTGTAGGACACGCCGGACCCCGACGCCTTTGCCCCTTGGCCCTTTCGCCTCTGCCCTCTTTCCCGACAAGTGAGTGATGACATGTACCGCATCGTGGAGATGACCGACACCGTCCGCATTCCGCCCGACAAGATGGGGGGAGACATGACGAAGGTCCTTGAAGAGCTCGTTCACGAGAGCTTCGAGGGCCACATGACGAAATCGCACGGGATCACGGTCCTTACCACGGATGTGGAACCCATGAGCGAGGGTGCCATCATCCATGGCGACGGCGCGATCTACCAGAAGGTGAAGTTCAACGCCTTGGTCTTCCGCCCGGACCCCCAGGAGATCATCGACGGGATCGTCTGCGAGATCGTGGAGTTCGGCTGCTTCGTCCACATCGGGCCCTTGGACGCCCTCGTGCACATGAGCCAGATCATGAACGATTACGTCTCCGTGGACATGATGAACGAGCGCATCGTCGGCAAGGAGACGAAACGCGACCTGGAGGTGGGCGACAGCGTGCGCGCGCGGATCGTGACCGCTTCCTTGAACGAGCTCTCGCCGCGTGAGTCGAAGATCGGGTTGACCATGCGCCAGCCGGCTCTCGGCAAGCCGGAGTGGTTGGAGGCGGACCGCAAACGGGGCGAAGGCGGCAAGAAAGAGGAGACCGCGGAGGCCAAGCAATGAAGGCCTGCAAGAACTGCCACCGCCTCACTGAAGCGCCTGTTTGCAAGTTGTGCCAGGTTCCCACCAGCCGGAGCTGGCAGGGCTATGTGGTGATCATGGACGCCGGCAAGAGCCAGATCGCCCGGCACATGAACATCACGAAGTCGGGCAAGTACGCCTTGAAGGTGCGCTAGGCGGCCATCAATACGGCTCGTTCGTCCTCGGGGCGTGAGCCGCCTGCTCGTCGAGGGATTCCCGGTAGCGGATGCAGCCCCGCATGAACTCGGCCCAGGCAGGCACTTCGGGGATCGCCTCCGTGCGCTCGGGCAAGAGGGCCCACAGTTCAGGGTGATGCCAACAAAGCTCATGCCCGCTGCTGTCGCGATGGCGCCGGATGCCTTCTCGCAGCCGTGTCACTTCCTGCACGAGGTCTTCCCGGGACATGGCGTCCAGGTCATCGTCCATGCTCGCCTCACGCCCCAGCGCGCCAAAATCTTGTCCCCCCCTGGGGCTCCCGCCTGGCACGTGGTTTATCAGGTTACCCTCGAGTGACGAGACCTGTGACGAGAACCGCCGCCCCCTACCGTCTGCCCGAGGACCTGCGGGCCCGGTTGCAGCGACCGTTGGCGCCCGTGGTCGATGAAGCGGGACTGCTGGAGCTGGACCGCGCGGGCCGGTTGGGTCGACCCTTGGCCTGCGTCGGCGACATGGTCTGTGAGACCCTGCTGCGCCTGGGCATCGAGCCGAAGATCCTGGTCTACGACCTGGTGACCCTGCGCGGGGCGGTCCCGGATGCGGTGCGCGAGGCCTTGACGGGACGCAGCGACCGCCTGGTGCGGGTGCGCAATCCGCCGGGGGAGATCACCGAGCAACTGGAACGGGCCGTCAAGGACGCCTTCGCGCACGAGGCCCCCACCCGGATCCAGGTGGACGGGGAGGAGGACCTGGCCGGCCTGCCGGTGCTACGACATGCACCGCAGGGGGCAACGATGATATACGGGATGCCGAATCAAGGCCTCGTCCCGGTCCCGGTCACGGATGAAAACCGTGCCAAGGCCGAGATGTTTCTGTCCTTGATGAAGGTCGGGTCCGAGCAAGAACCGGACCCCACCGAAGGAGGATGACCGACATGGATATTCAGATCGACGAGCAACGAAAGAACCCCCTGTTGGACCGTACGGACGTGCGGTTCACGATCCTGCACCCCGGGGAGAAGACCCCGCAGCGGGACATGGTGAAGAACGAACTCGCGAAGGCCCTGGGCGCCAAGGCCGACGTGACGGTGATCGACCGGATGCGCAGCGTGTACGGGCGCGGCAACACGAAAGGGGTGGCCAAGGTGTACGCCTCCGTGGACAAGGCCCGCCAACATGAACGGCAATACATCCAGAAGCGCAACAAGCTCATTGTCGAGAAGAAAGAGGAGGAGTCCTGATGGCTTCCGAGTACGAGGGCAAGCGCGCGATCTTCAAGGTCGAAGGCGAGAAGATCACCCGGGAGCGCAAGCAGTGCCCGAAGTGCGGGGCCGGTGTCTTCATGGCGGCGCACAAGGACCGCAGTCATTGCGGGCGGTGCGGCCACACGGAGTTCCAGAAGAAGGAGAAGCCGGCCGAGAAGAAGGAGTAGGACGGTGATGGACCCGGACCCTTGTCCCCCCTCCTTCCTTGGACTCGTAGTGTAGCCTGGATATCACCGAGGCCTCCGGAGCCTCAGACCGGGGTTCGAATCCCCGCGAGTCCGCTTGTCCGGTCATTGATGGACCAGCTCGATCATGGCTTCAAGACCACTTTCGTACAGTCCTCCTCTTTTTTCTGGAAGATCTCGTAGCCGTGCTCGGCGTCCTCCAACGGCAGGCGGTGGGAGATGATGTCGTCTGCCCAGAGTTCGCCTTTTTGCACTTTCTCCATGAGCGGGTCGATCACTTCGTGGACGTTCGCCTGTCCCAGGCGCATGCGCAGTCCCTTGTCGAACATCTGACCGAGGGGGAAGTTGCTGTAGGGCATCCCGTAGACTCCGACGACGCTGACGCGGCCGCCACGGCGCACGCTCTCGAAGCAGTTTTTCAGCACCTTGATCGTGCCGACCTGGATTTGCACGACGTTCGTCGCCTTCTCGACGATCGTGCGTTCGGCTTCCATGCCCACGGCATCGATGCAGACGTCGGCGCCGTGACCGTCCGTCTCGTCGCGTATGAACTCCTCCGCCTCCTGGTCGTGCGGGTTCACGGTGAGTGACCCCATGTTGCGTTTCGCCACGTCCAACCGGTAAGGCTCGATGTCGACCCCGATCACCTTGCCAGCGCCGAAGTGGTCTTTGGCGATCCGTTGGGTCATGAGCCCCACGGGGCCGCAGCCGTAGACGGCGACGGTCTCGCCTTCCTGGATGTCGGCCCATTGTGCCGCCTGCCAGGCGGTGGGGATCACGTCGGTCAGCAGCAGGAACGTCTCGTCCTTGGGCCCCTCGGGGACCTTGCGGGGGCCATAGTCGGCGAAGGGGACGCGCACTTTCTCGGCCTGCCCCCCGTTCTTGCCGCCGTATAGGTCGGTATAACCGAAGAGGGCGGCCCCTTTTCCTTTGAGCATGTGCCCTTCCGGACCGTAGCGAGGGTTGGAGTTTTCACAGGCGGTCGGGAGCCCTTTCTGGCAGTACCAACAGTCGCCGTCCGCGATGGGGAAGGGCACAATCACCCGGTCGCCTTCCATCAGGCGAGTGATCGCATCGCCCGTCTCTTCCACGATGCCCATGAATTCATGCCCCAGTGTCATTTCCTTGAGCTGGGGGACCATCCCGTTGAGGATATGGAGGTCGGAGCCGCAGATCGCCGTGCTCGTGACCTTCAAAATGATATCCCGGTCGTCTTCGATGCTGGGTTCCTCGACTTCGTCAACGCGCACGTCCTTGGGCTTGTGGTATCGAACAGCTTTCATGGGTCGCGCTCCGAGGGGCCATGACGGGCACATCCGCCTTAAACCGTGCACCACCTTTGACCGTGCTGGGCGAGAGAATGTCTTTTCGTGACCCCTTCGTCGCGGTGGGGGCCTTTTGGATTCCTGAGATCCCACGATGGAAGAAGGGGGAAAGACGGGATAAGGAGCAGTCGGTGGTTCCCTACGGGACGCCGGCGACGTTGAGTTCGAGTTGCCCGGTGTCGCCCCCGAATCCTCCCACCTGGATGTACACGGTCGTACCCGGTGCCGCAAGGAATTGGATGAGCGACTGCAGGCCGCTTGCGTCGTCGTTGCATGCCACGTTCACCAGGATGCCGTTGACGTCGATGTAGGCCGCGAGCACGGTGTCGTACGCCGAACCGAAAGTGTCAACGACCACCAGTCCGGGCAGGGCCGGGGTGTAGGCATACCAGACCGTGGAACCGATCCCGCCGCAGGGAGACGGTTCGCCGGGTTCCTGTGTCGCAAAAAGGGTGCTTTGCATGTTCGTGTAGGGGA
>CAYVRY010000012.1:0-27995 GCA_964452895.1 uncultured Halobacteriales archaeon | reverse complement strand
GGTTCCCATGGGGGTTCACCGGCGCGTAAAAGGGGGGTCTTGAAGAGGGTTCGCCTTGGGCGGTGACTCTGGATACCACGGTCGTGACACCGCGTTTGGGTCGCCGGCTTGCGGTCGGGCCACGTTGGGAGTGGGTGTGCGGAATGGGGTGTGCGGAATCGGGTGCGCGGAATGGGGCGTGCGGAATGGGGCGTGCGGAATCGGGTGCGGCGGGACCTTGCTCCCCGGTCGCCCGGTCGACTTTGTGGCGTTGTATGATGTCTGATACGATGTCGGTACGTTTTGGGACGCTATTTTCACCATCCATCCATAACCTTTAATTGAAATGCGTCAATCGCGTTGTAAGCTTGTCCGGTCAGGTCCCGGTACAAGGTCCAAGAGGTTCGTGGTCATGTTTGCCAAGGATGAAAAGAAACGCGTGGGCTTGCTCGTTGGAACGGTCGTGGTTCTCCTTTTGGTCTCCGGCCATTCGGGAGCGGCTGCAGACCTTGATCAAGGCGAAGGACCGGTCGCCGCGGGTCTCGGTCTCGATGCCAGGTCCATTCACCACGGGCAAGAGTGGTTCCAGGACCGGGGTAGGGAGCGGTCAGTGCCCCATTCTTCCGCCTTGGACGACCGTGCGGGGCCGTACGGGCAGCCCGTCGGTTTTCCACGCGGGCCCATGGAGGGGATGGACAGAAGCGGTCTTTGGGACCTTCGCGCACCGCGGGACCTTTCCCTGGACCCGGCCCCAGATGGTCCGGCGGCTCCCCGGGGGGAGGCCGTTGGTGACCCGCTGGCGGCCCCGAGCAGTTCCCAATGCCTGCCCCATCCGCCGATCCGGATCCAGGGTGACGAGGGGCCCACCGGGTTCGTGCTGGGTCATGACCCGGTGACGGGCACGCCGGTCCATCGTCCGGGTTCCGGGGTGGTCTCGGGGACGGGGACCGAGGAGGATCCGTTCGTGATCGAGGGATGGTGCATCGATCTTTCCGGGTCCTTTGTCAACGGGATCGAACTGGAGTCCACGTCGGCCCACGTGGAGATCCGGGGCAACGTCATCTGGACCCAACTTTTCGGTCCTTACAACCTAGGCATCCTGCTGAACGAGGCGGACAACGTCCAGGTGTCTCACAATGAACTTTCTCGTCTGGAGCAGGCGATCGATGTCCAGGACAGCGCCCATGTGTCCCTCCTGGACAATTCGGTATCCGAAGCGTGGTCCTATGGGATCCTCGTGGAGTCGTCACCCGGTGTGCACATCGAGGACAATACCGTACAAACAGACTATTGGGGGATTCTGGTCTCGCAGTCCGATGGCGCTTTGCTCGCGCGCAACACGATCGAGGACGCTTGGTACGGTCTGAGCATCGAGGACTCCTCGGGCGCTCGGCTATTCGCGAACGTCTTCGATGGCAGTTCCGTGGGCGTCGAACTGGATGGATCCCCGGACACGGAGGTCCTCCACAACGTGTTCACCGACCAGGAATGGGACGCCTTGAACGCATACGGTTCACCTGGGCTATATTTTTCACACAACCGGTTGGAAGGGAACGGAGGTTGGGTCTATCTGAATGATTCACCCGGCTCCGAGATCCTCCACAATGAATTCACGGGGAGCCAGCGGTACGGTGTGTTCAGTTACTACTCGGGCCAGTCCACCTTCAAGGGGAACCATTTCGTCGGCGACGGAGCCGAGTTGGCTCTCCATTCCTCGCCAGCGAGCATCCTTAAGGACAACACGTTCTCCGGCGGTGGCTTGTTCGTAAACGGGTATCGATTGGAGGATTTCCAGCACGACGTGGACGATTCGAACCGGGTAGCCGGGAAGCCGATCCTCTACGTCGAGGGCGAAAGCGGCGTGGTCGTCCCCGGTGATGTGGGCCAGGCGTTCATCGTGGACTCTACGGGCGTCGTGGTCGAGGGCTTTTCCACCAGCGGCACCGCGGTGGGCGTGACCTCCGCGTTCAACGACGGCTTCGTGTTGAGGGGTTCCCAGCTCACGGGCAATGCGCGGGGGGCCTACATCGTGGCGTCCACCGCCGTGGTGGTCGAAGACAACCAAGTGGATTCGAAGTATACGGATCTGGCGGTGATCGATTCGAACGGGGCCCGTTTGGCAGGGAACCTGCTCGGGGGAGGCACGGGGATCGATCTCTATCAAACCGAGGACGCCCAGGTGCACGCCAACGAGATCAAAGGGGACGGGTACTCCGGTATCTACCTCTTTGCCAGCGTAGGGGCGGACCTGGTGGGGAACACGGTGAGCGGAAGGCTTGCGGGGGTGGGTCTTTACCGGTCCGCCGACGTGACCATGAAGGACAACGTGCTCGAAAACGGCGGGCTGGTTCTGTATGGCGGGGGGCTGAATGGCTACCTGCACGACATCGACACCTCGAACACAGTGAACGGACAACCGATCCGCTACCTGAACGGAGCCTCGGGGGAGACCGTCCCCTCGGATGCGGGGCAGGTGGTGATCGTGGACTCCCAGGATATCACGGTGTCCGGGCTCACGCTCCATGAGGCCGGGATCCCGGTCGTGGTTGCGTACAGCGACGACGTGAAGATCTCCCATTTGGCCGCCTCGGGCAACGCCTATGGTGTGCTGGTCGATTCATCGAGTGCAGTGAACGTGCAAGACAGCGCGTTCACGGACAATCTGGCAGTGGGTGTGTATGTTGTGGATTCCCAGGGCACGCGGGTCCAAGACAACACCTTGACCGGCAACGGATGGTTCTCGTTGTCTCTTTACTCCTCCATCGACAGCGCGGTCACGGGCAACACGATGAGCGGCAGCCGGGTTGGTGTCGAGATGCGGGAGTCCCATGACAACGAGATCCGGGACAACGAGATCCGGGAGAACCGATGGGAAGGCGTGGCGCTTTGGTACTCGGATGCGAACCGGGTGGCCCACAACGATCTGGGTGATAACGACGCCGGGGTGGTCCTGTACGGGTCCGCTGACAACGAGTTGCTTGCGAACACGATCGAGGACAGCGCCTGGGACGGTGTGGTGGCTTGGAGTTCGCCGGGGACCCTCGTTCGGGGCAACAACTTCGCGGGCAACGAGTGGGGACTCTACGGCGGGGGCGACGAACCCGTGGACGCGGTGGACAACTGGTGGGGCCACGTCACGGGGCCCGAGGATTCCTGGGGCAACCCCACCGGGCAGGGGGACCGCGTGGAGGGAGACGTGGACTACCACATGTGGTTGCTCGAACCGAACCCGGACGCCGGGCCCGAGACTTGACGTCGCTACCGGGCGGCCCCCGCCAAAACCCCTAAACCGGGTCGTTCGTTTCGCCGGTCGTTACCATGGCGCAGCTTGTGACTCCGGACCTCGGTCAGAAATCGCAGAAGATCCTCGAGGCGTTGGACCTCTCCCGCAAGGAGCAGGGGGCGTCCACGGGGCCGGGTTCCTGGTTCGCCTCGGGTGGGGAACTGGTGGCCACGAGCCCGATCGACGGCTCCGAGTTGGGGCGGGTGCGTGAGGCGACGGCGCAGGATTACGAGAAGGTGGCCGTGAAGGCGGTGACGGTCTTCGACGAATGGCGCATGCTGCCGGCACCGCAGCGCGGGCAGATCGTGCGGGAGATGGGGCAGGTGCTGCGCGAGCGCAAGGACGACCTTGGGGCCATGGTGGCCCTGGAGAACGGGAAGATCCTGGAGGAGGGGAAGGGGGAGGTGCAGGAGATGATCGACCTGGCGGATTTCGCGGTGGGCCAGTCCCGGATGCTGTACGGGAAGACCATGGCGAGCGAGCGTGCCGGCCACCGGATGTACGAGCATTGGCATCCGTTGGGGCCGGTGGGGATCATCACGGCGTTCAATTTCCCGGTGGCGGTGTGGTCGTGGAACGCGTTCAACGCGCTGGTCTGCGGGGACCCGACGATCTGGAAGCCGAGCCGGGATGTGCCGCTTACGTCCATCGCGGTGACGCGACTCATGCAGGAGGTGGCGTCCAGTGAGGGTTGGGACGGCTTGGTGAACCTGGTGATCGGGACCGATGACGAGGTGGGCGAGGCGTTGGTGGCGGACACGCGGGTGCCGTTGATCAGTGCCACGGGGTCGTGCCGCATGGGGAAGATCGTGGGCCCGAAGGTGCAATCGCGCATGGGCAAGACGATCCTCGAGCTCGGCGGCAACAACGGGATCATCGTGAGCGACAAGGCGGATCTGGACCTGGCGTTGCCGGCGGTGGTGTTCGGGTCCGTGGGCACGGCGGGTCAACGCTGCACGTCGACGCGACGGGTGTTCATCCACAAGGACGTACAGGATGAGTTCACGCGGCGCCTGGTCAAGGCGTACGAACAGGTGAAGATCGGCGACCCGTTGCACGACGGCGTGCTCATGGGACCGCTCATCAACGAGGCCGCCGTCCGCAACACCCTTTCCGCCATCGAGCAGGTCAAAAGCTCGGGAGGACAGGTCCTCACCGGGGGCGAGACCATACCGGAGCTGGGCCCGAACTACATGACACCGGCCGTGGTCCAGGTCAAACCGGATTTCCCGCTTCTCAAGGAGGAGACCTTCGGACCCCTACTCTATTTGATCGAGTACGAGGACCTGATGGATGCGATCCGGTGGCACAATGATGTTCCCCAGGGGCTTTCCAGTGCGATCTTCACAACGGACCTGCGCGAGGCGGAGACGTTCACGTCGCACATGGGCAGCGATTGCGGGTTCGCGAACGTGAACATCGGCACGAGCGGCGCGGAGATCGGCGGGGCCTTCGGCGGGGAGAAGGAGACCGGCGGGGGCCGCGAGAGCGGGTCCGATGCGTGGCGGCAGTACATGCGCCGGCAGACCACGACGATCAACTGGTCGAAACAGATGCCGCTGGCGCAGGGGATCAAGTTCGATCTGGGCCCCTGACCGCCAGGGAGCTTGAAAGGAGCGGTCGGCGTGCCATCGAGACACCATGGCGGCAGCTCTTATATGAGCCTTGGAGCCTACACACTATGATGCTCATGCCCGAGACCCCCGAGCAACCCAAAAAGAAAAAAATTCGTGATCCGGGTGCCGCCGAGGTCACGATTGGTGCGTATCCTGCTCTCTCCAAACAGAAGAAGAAGACGAAAAAACGAGACAGCTGAAATCGTCCTCTCTCGCCGTTTCGGTCCTTGAAACCTGGGAATTTCCAGGTCCAAACAACCCCATGGTCCGAGCCGGCCTGCAACAACCCATTTAGAGGGGGTCACCCTTGCCGGCCGTGTGGGTAGTAGATGCGCGTTATCGTAGCCTTGGCAGTCGCCCTCACGCTCGTGCTGGCAGGGTGCCTCGACGACGAGGTCCAGCCGGCCGGGCGCGATGAGGACGAGACCGAACCGCAGGCCGTGGTCCCGGAGGACCCCGGCGTGGATGTCGAGCTCGACCCGGACCCGAATCCGGAGTCCCTTGTGGACGGGGACTTCACGGCGAGCTTTGTGGACGTGGGTCAAGGGGATGCGGTGGTGCTGCAGTGGCAGGACCAGACCGTGGTCTTCGACACGGGGGACCGTTTCGAGTCGAGCCATGGAGCGCTCATCGACCACTTGGAGCGCTCAGGCACGACGACGGTGGACGCCTTGATCCTCAGCCATCCCCATGCCGACCACGCGGGTGGGTGTTCCGCGGTGATCGAGGGCTTCCAGGTCTCTTTGCTGATCCATCCCGGTGTGGATTATTCCACCCAGACCTGGCAGGGTTGCCTGGAGGCCGCCGCGCTCCACGATGTCCCCACCTCGACCGGGGACGACCTCGTCACGGGTCAGATCCTGGATTTTCTCGAGCCGGCCGCTTTCCAGGTTCTTCATGTGGACCCGGATGCCGATGATGTCCATGAGGCGAACCTTGCCCTGCGGATCACGTACGGCGCCTTCGCGCTGGTGCTCCCGGGTGACCTGGAATGCGGGCGGGAGCGCATCGTGATCGATCGGGGGTTCGAGCTGAAGGCCGATGTCTTGAACCTGGGTCATCACGGCAGTCGTACGTCCACCTGCACGAGCTGGCTCGATGCGGTGGACCCCGCCATCGCGGTCGCGGGGCTCGGGGAGGACAACGCGTACGGGCATCCGCATAAGGAGGTGATCGATCGCCTGGATCAGCGGGGCATCCCACTTTATCGAACGGACCACAACGGGACGATCACCGTGACCACCGACGGCACGGACTGGGAGGTCACCACGGAGCGGGAAGGGCCATCGTCCTCTGCGCAGACCCAGGAGGCGTCCCTGGATGTCAGCGCGTCTCTCAGCGACGCGCAACCTTGCCAGTACACCTCGGTGCAGGTGCACATCGAGATCACGCAGGGCGATGCGGCGGTCCCGGAAGCAGAAGTGGTCTCCACCTGGCACTATGCGACCACCTCGCCCACGGAAGAAAGCGTGAGCGGGCCCGATGGGACCACGGTCCATGAGCGGTACATCTCCGGGGCGAGTCCCGGGCACACTGTGGTCGTGGAGGTGGAAGCGCGACTCGGAGACGAGTATGGCTTCGGCACGACCGAGTTCACTCCGCAGGAGTGCTGAAGGGGTCTAGGGTAGAATTCCAGGGTTCATGGTCAAGGGGCGCCCATTGGGGTTACATTGAAAAGAATGTAATACCAAATGTTAAATACTTCCCGGTTCAAGACATCTCCATGAGGCAGCCTTACGCCCTTCTGGAGAAGACGGCCGCTCTCAATTCCAAGATCATCACCTTGCCCAGGATTCAGTTGCTCACCATCTTGAACGAATACCATCCGGAAGGCGTGGAGTTTCGCGAATTGCAGGCTGCCCTGGGGATGAGTGACGGGAAACTCCTGTCGAATCTGTACGCACTTCAGGATATGGGCTATATCGACGCTCAAGAGGTGAAGGTCGAGAACAAGACGTTGACGGCCTACACCCTGACGCGTTCGGGTCGAACGGATTGGCGGCGGGCGAAGGGCTGGCTGTTGGAGTGGTTGGGTTCTTCATGAAACGCGCATCCAAGGTCCTTGCATGTTTCGAGGAAGTGGGACTGGATTTCGATGTCACCCAGTTCGACTCTCGGCTCATGGCCCAGAAGCTGGTGTTCCTTCTCCAGGAACTCGGCGTGGATCTCGGTTATGGCGACTATAATTTCTATCTGCGCGGGACCTACTCGCCCCGTCTGACGAAGGACCTTTTCAGCGTGCAAGACGCATCCGGAGTTCGTGGGAAGAGCAAGTTGAGCGCCAGGGACAAGGACCGCATCCGGCGCCTCAGGGAGACCATTCAATTGCGGCCTCACCTGTTGGAGGTCATGGCTGCCTATCGGTTCCTCAGGAAAGAAGGTTTACCACAAGACGAGGCGATCAAGACAATCAAACGGACGAAGCCTTTTCTGAGTGAGCGGGACGTTGCGATCGGTGTGTCGAAGTGCAAGGGAATCTTCCCTGAGGTTACGCAGGAGGACATCGAGTCGCTACACGACGAGATGGCGCCTTGGGAGCGCGCGGCGGCCCAGGACGAGCTCTGAGACCGATGTCCCCACCATCGAGGAGACTGCCGCGCTTCGACATTTGGTGGGTGGAGCTCCCTCATCAGGAAGGGCGTGCGCAAATAGGCCGCCGACCTGCCGTAATCATCGCCGATGAACCCGATAATCAGTTCTGCATCACAATCCCCGTGACCACCAATCTGGACCGGACGCTTTTTAGATGCACCCTCCGAGTGGAACCGTCACATTCAAACGGGCTCAGTCAACCCAGCGTCATACTCGGTTTCCAGATCCGATACCTAGACAGGAACCGTCTTCGCAAGAGGATTGGCCGACTCTCAAGACAGGACCAAGCGGTGTTGGATGGGTTGCTGGGGGACCTGCTTGGGTTCGATGGTTAGGAAGAAGGCCGTGGAGCTATCCGATCGGCCAACAAATGCCGGGGCAGCAGGTCCCGGAACCCGGAGGCGGTCTTGAGCATCCTTTTCGCCGTGGCGGGCCCCAGTTTTCCTTTCTTGTGCACGAGAAGCGTGTGTCCTTGCCATTGCCAGTGCCATCCCGGATGCTTGAGCAGGAACTCCATCATCCCGGTGTGGATCACGTCGTAGGCGAAACGGCGGTCGTCGCTTTTCACCCAGTATTTGCGGGAGAACTCGTCGCTTTCGAAGTTGATGTCTTCGGCGCCCACGGCGCCCATGAGTTTGTGCCCGATGTGTTCTTTTTGGATCGAGAGTGACGCCGCGGCGATGGGCATGCGGAGCACGCAGACCTTGTGGTAGTAATGGGTGGTGGACGAGGATTTCCCGGTGTGGGTGGTCACGGCGTAGTGGTAGTCGAAGACCTCGAACGGGGCGCCGGCCTGTTCCCCGTTCATGATGTTGTACGCGTAGCGGGTGTGGCCTTTTCCAAAGGGAGTATAGTGGTTGTAGCGTTCGGGCCGGTCGTCGCGGTCTTTCTCGATGAATCCCCATCCTTCCTGCCGGGCGAGTTCTTGCAGCTCTTCGCGGCGCTTTTTTTCACGCACGAAGTGCAGGATCATGGCGGCCACGCCGATGGCGAGGACAAACAGGAACAAGAGAAGGATGCCGGTGGGGATGAACGCATAGGTGTGCGCGGGCGTCATGGTTCATGCCTCCTGCCTTGTCAGGGTCTCCACGTGGGGCGGCTCCACCTTGAGCGGGTCGATCTGGAAGTAGGCTTCTTCTTCGAACCCGTAGAGGCGGGCGAACAGGAGCCCGGGGAACGCCCTCGTGGTGTTGCGGTAGTCGCGTACGTTCGCGTTGTAGAAGCGACGGGCGGCCTGGATCCGGTCTTCGGTGAGTGCCAGTTCGGTCTGCAGGGAGAGGAAGTTCTTGGAAGCTTTGAGGTCCGGGTAGTCTTCGGCGACGGCGAAGAGGGAGCGCAGGGCGTGTACGAGGGGTTGTTCGTCTCGCTCTTGGTCCTTGGCGTCCTTGTGGGGGGCCATAGCGCGGGTGCGCGCGGTCACCACGGCGTCCAGGACGGAGCGTTCGTGCTTGGCGTATCCCTTGACGGTGCTCACCAGGTTCGGGATCAGGTTGTGCCGTCTTTTCAGCTCGGTGTCCACGTTGGACCAGGATTCGCGGCATCGGTTGCGCAATCGGATCAGGCGGTTGAAATAATAGATGGGGACCAGCACAACCAGTGCGATCACGGCCGCGGTGGTCCAAAGCAGCACGGACAACAATCGGCCATCCGCTTGGTCCATTTAACGTTCGCTGCGCGGCTGCCCGGGGGGCCGCCATCTCCCTTGACCACCCGGAGACGAGGGGGCTTTCCGAGAAGATTATCAAGCCGACCGGTGAGCCGATCCAGAGGGCGAAGAGGTTGACCTGGACCATGCTCGTCGACAAGTTCCAACGCGGTCCTTCTTCGAGCTCCGTGCCTTTCGAGGACGTCCTGGACCGGGTGCTCCATCGTCCCATCGCGGCGTTGTTGGTGGCGGCCTTGTTGCCGCTTCCGGTCTCGGGCAACCAACTGACCCTGGTGCGCGTTTTGATCGGCTGGGGGGCTGCGTTCTTGTTGTTCCTGGGCTTTTTTCCTCCCGGCTCGGGGACGGTCCTGGTCTGGCTCTTGGCGGGGTCGGCGGTCTTTGTCGGAATGGTCCTGGATTGTGCGGATGGGCAGCTGGTGCGCGCGCGCGGCACGGCCACGCGCACGGGCCGGATCCTGGACGGGGTCGCGGACGTCCTGGTGATCGTCCCGCTCTACGCGGTGATCAGTGCCGGGATCTTCGTCCATTATGGCGGGGCTTGGTTCGCTGTGGCCGCGGTGGCGGGTTTCTCCATGTGGATCCACGCGGTGGTCTTCGATCGGGTCAAGCTCCTGGTCCTCGCGCAGGCGGGGGTCAATCCCGTGGGCGAGGGGCCGGAGACCATCGAGACGGTGCGCGCGGAGCACGCCGAGGCGAGACGGCACGGCGGCCTGCTGGATGCGTTTTTGTTGTTCGTCTACCTGGGGTATCTCAAGGTCCAGACGCGGCTCACACCGGGGACGCACCACAAGACGACGCCCACACGGTGGACGCCGCGCGGCCGCCGGGGCCTGATGAAGCTGGCGGGGTTCATGGGCTTGGGGACCCACATGTTCCTGCTGTACGCCGGGGTGGCCTTGATGGCGCTTGACCTGCGCAGCATCCTGGTCGTGCAGGTCCTTTTCGCCACCCTGTTCAACGTGGTGATGCTCGTGGTGTTCTTGGGCACCCGCTCGGCGCACGCAGCATAGTCATGCCTCGGGCACGAGCACGTTGTGCGTGTCGGAGACATGGAAGCCGGGTTCGTGTCCGCCCGTGATCACGTGGATCCCCTGCCCGGTAGCGGCCAGGCACAAGCCATGCCGGGGGTCCGGGTCGCTCGGCAGCGCGTCCCAGGTCTGGTTGTGCTCGTTGAACCGTTCCATCTCTTCGAAGGTCTTGCCCGTGGCTTCCCCGCCGGCCACGATGAAGCCGTAGGGACTCCCCGTTGCTGCGCTGCCGCCGCGCGGTGTCGGGAGGTCGGGGCCTTGCGACCATGTGCCGGAGGTGCTGTTGTACGCATCGAACGCCGTGATCTGGGAATCGAAATCGCCGTTTCGGCCACCGGCGACGTACACCGTGGCGCCGATGGCGTCCACGCCGAGGTGTTCACGGGCGGTGGGGGCGTGTTCCAGTCGCTCCCACTCTTGGGTGGTCGTGTTGTACGCATCGACGCGGTCCGTGACGCCTTCAAGGGTCACACCCCCGACCAGGATGATCCGGTCGTCCACGACCGCAGCGCCGTGTGCGCCGCGGGCGACGGGCATGCGTTCATGGAGGGTCCAGGAGTCTTCCCCGGGCCCCCAGGAAGCAAGCAGGTCCGACGGGGTGAACGACGGGCCGGGATAGCCGCCGGTGGCCCAGAATCGGCCGGCCGCATGGGAGACGGCGAGATGGTGCATGGACACGGGAAGATCGGGTGCGTCACTCCAGATCTTGTGTTCGGAGTCGTAGACTTCCACGCGGGCCGTGGCATCGGAACCGGCGGGCAGTTCCACGGGGGCATCGACGATGCCCCCAGCGACCAGGATCCGGGTTCCGTCGCTGGCGCAGGCGGCCTCACCGCGCTCAAGATCCGGAGCGGGTGCGGCCTCCCAGTTCCAGGATTCGGTCGGTTCCGCATCCGATGGGTCCTCCTCCCGCTCTTGCGGTTCGAAGCAGCCGGCGAGCAAGAGGGAAAGGAGCATCAGTTGGACCCAGTGGAGACGCACGGGCCCCGCAATGTCTTCACAGTATAGGATTTTACGGAGTTGGCATTCCGGCGATTGGGGGCGGGTCGTTCAGGGTTCTTCCTTGATCGTCTCGAAGCTGGTGGCGGTCATGGTGCGCGCGACGCCGGGCATGGCGCGCAGTCGGTCGACGATCAGTTTCCCGACGTCCTCCAGGCTGGCGCTGCGTGCCTTGATCAGGATGTCCCATTCGCCGCTGACCACGAAGACCTCGCTCACTTCGGGGATCTCGGCGATCTTTTGGGCCAGGGTGCGCTGGTCCACGCCGCCGGAGGCGAAACCGACGAAGATGAAGACGGTCACACCGCGTCCCAGTTTCGCGTGGTCGACGAGGATCGTCCGGCGCAGGATGACGCCTTCCTCCTCCAATCTGGCGATCCGCTCATGGAGGGTCGTGCGCGGCATGGCGAGCCGCCGGGCCAGGGTGGTGGTCTTCGCGCCGGCGTCCCGGCGAAGCTCCCGGATGATCATGCGGTCCTTGTCGTCCAAATCAGCCATATCCGTCACTATGACGGCAAGCAGCTCCTCTATTAGACTTTTCGGGATATTCTGACGGAATCTCCGTCATAATGATTAAGTGCCCTGGGCGCCCATTGGAGTGTATGCGCCCGTCAGCCAAGGACCGACGTCAGTTCGTGACCGCCTCGCAGTCCCCGGTGGTCAAAAACGGACAAAACGGCGCGCGCAAGGAACCCGGCATCATCACGGCCAGCGGCCTGCGGCTGCCGCAGGATTCCTGGAAGCACGTTCGCACCCCGGAGTCCATGCGGGTGCTGCGGGTCCAGCAGAAGATCATGCAGGCCACGCGGGAGTACCTGGACGGCGAGGGTTTCGTGGAGTTGATCGCGCCGATCCTGGGCCCGGTCACCGACCCCGGGATCCGGGGTGCGAAACAGGCGAGTGTGGATTACTACGGACACGAGTACAAGATCATGTCCAGTGCGATCCTCTACAAGCAGATGATGGCCACCGCGCTGGGCAAGGTCTATTTCTTCAGTCCGAACGTGCGTTTCGAGCCCCCGGAGACGGCCACGACGGGGCGTCACCTGGTGGAGTTCATCCAGGTGGACCTGGAGGTGGCCCATGCGGATTACCACGAGGTCATGCAGATCGGGACCGGTCTCGTCCAGCATGTGGTAAGGCGCGTGAAGGAGACCGCCAAGCACGACTTGAAGGCCATGGGCGTCGACCTGGACGAACTCGGCGATTTCCCCAAGCTCACCCATAAAGAGGCCGTGGACAAGCTGCGCGAGCTGGGCCAGGAGGTCTCCGAACACGCGGAGATCCCGTGGGACCAGGAGAAGATCCTGTCGAAGCACATGGACTCGCCGTTCTGGATCTATGATTACCCGCGCGGTGCACGCGGTTTCTATGACCGCGAAGACCCCGACCGTCCCGGCGTGCTGCGGGACTTCGATCTGCTGTACGACGGCGGCTTCGGGGAGGCGGTCTCCGGTGCGGAACGGGAATATGAACACGAACGCGTCGTCGAACGGATGCGCGAGACCGGGGAGGACCCGGAGAAGTATGGCTGGTACATGGAGATGCTGCGGGAAGGGATCGCGCCCAGCGCGGGCTTCGGCATCGGACTGGAACGCCTCACGCGCTACGTCTGCCGGCTGGATTCGATCCTGGAGGCGAGGCCGTACCCGAAGATCTCGGGCGTGGTCTCTGCATAGGTCCATGCAAGCGAGATTCACACCAATGTGCACACCCGGAGGCGGGACCTCTTGACGCAGACGCCCAGCGGGATGCGTCCGGCGGACCAGGCCGCGGCGCGCAAGGCGAAACTGGGCCGCGAGGCGCTGTTCCCGTTCGACCATGAGACCCATTTCGGGCGCGCGACGTTGGGGGCCGACCAGCTCGGCCCGTTGGGTTATCCGGGTTTCGAGTCGCTGCTTATTGCCCCGCCT
Organism: uncultured Halobacteriales archaeon; assembly: GCA_964452895.1. Taxonomy (GTDB): domain Archaea; phylum Thermoplasmatota; class E2; order JACPAO01; family JAHWKR01; genus CAYVRY01. The sequence continues at coordinate 14,919 of CAYVRY010000012.1, read as the reverse complement.
CTCTTCACGCCGGCGCGCTATGAACGTCTTCTGGAGCTGGGGCGTGAACCGATCCATCTCGATGTGGACACGCGCGTGCGCATGGGACGCTTCGTGGCCGCCATGCCGGTCACCGTGGCCGCCATGGGTTCCACGGACCTGGCGAACCGGCACGCGGTGGCCATCGCGCGCGCCGCGGGACGTGCGGGCGTGGTGTTCTCCATCGGGGAGAACGTGGCCACCATGCGCGGTTACGCCACGCGTCTGCAGGACGAGCAGGCGTGCTTGAAGGAACGCATCCTGGCTTACCTGGAATCCTGCCCCAGCGGCATGGGCGGGTTGGTGATCCAGCAGTCCGTGGAGGACGCGGATGCGGAGCTGTGGAACCGGATCTACAGTGACCCGGACCTGGAGTCGTATTTCGAGGCGGGGATGATCGCGTTCGAGATCAAGGCGGGTCAGGGCGCCAAGCCGGGGCTCGGCGGGGAGGTGCGCGTGGGCCGCGAGGAGGCGTTGCGGTTGGTGGACCGGTTCAAGTTCGGCGAGGACCCGCGCGAGACCGAGCGGGCGTTCTATGATCGGCATGCCGCACCGGGGACGTTCAGTGCCCCCATCCTGGCGAACATGATCCGGTTGGTGAAGAACAATTATCCGCGTGCGGGGGTCTGGTTCAAGGTGGGCGGGTTCCGTGATCTTCCGGAGGTGATCCAGGTGGCGTCCCAGGCGGGTGCAGAGGTGATCACGGTCGATGGTCATACGGGGGGCACGGGAATGGCGCCGATCCTGGCTTTGCAGCATCTCGGTCTGCCCACGGTAACCTGTCTGGGTCATGCCGTGGCGGCCAAACGAGCGGGCGTCGAGGCGACGCTGTTGGTCTCGGGTGGGTTCTCAGGCGGGGAGGACGCGGTGAAGGCGTTGGCGGCGGGAGCAGGCGGTGTGGCGTTCGGTCGCGCGTTGTTGTCCGCGGCGGAGGCGGCCGGGGAGTACGGGGTCTCTTTGTTCCTTGATGTGGTGCGCGAGGAGGTCCAATTGGCGACCAGTGCCGTGGGGAAATACCACATGGAGGACCTCTCCAGCGAGGACGTGGTCGCCACGCACCCCGACGTGGCTTCCCTGCTCGGCGTGGGGTATGCTTTCGGGCCTCCAGCGGTTACGTCCGCCATGGTCGCACCCGCCGCCCCTCGAGCGAAGGCCAAGGAGTAGAACAGGCCTCGATGTGACGTCTACCTGGATGTGGGGCGCACTGCGCCCAGGTGACCAAAATGGGATACTACGGATTTGGATGCGCATCGAGGAGATCGAGAAGGCGTGAGCGCGACGGTTCCGGGTCCGGGGCCCGCACCGGGCTGCCGTACCCCCTCCCTGCCGGGACCGGGCGGCCTCCGGTCATGGCGCGCCCGACGGCGGGTCCTGTGGCTCCTGCGGGTCTTGCAGGCCGGGTCGGCTCGACCCCCGGGTGGCCGAAAAGGGGCCGACCGGGTCGGTTCGGTCCCGAGGAGCCCTTGAGAAGAGCGCCACAAGACTTGTATGGGGGGCCGATTACTTCTGTCCGATTCCAATGGTGGCTATGGCTTTTCGGTCCAATGCGGCTTGGCTTGCGACGAGTGCTCTCCTGGTGGCTTTGCTGGCCGGGTGTCTGGCGGGGGACCCGGACCCGGATCCGGTCGGGGATGACGACGATGCGTCCATGGTGGAGCCTTGGGCGGTGGTCGCCTTGGTGGACACGGGGATCAATCCGTATCATGTGGATTTCCGCTTGCAGGGTGAGCGGGCCGACGTGCATCCCTCGAAGTACATCCCGGGTTACCCGGCGGATATCCCGACGGTGAACCTGAGCTTGGATGAGGAGGATCTGGAGAAGGCGTTGGAGAAGGACGAGGCGCAGTGGGATTCCTTGGAGTCCCATCAGCCTTATTGGTTCAACGGGACCCGGGTCACGGGGATCGCTGTGACGGACAACCCGGATGATGACGATGTCGGGTTCGTCTTCTCCACGGGCCATGGGACCATGGTCGCGTCGAAGGCCGGCGGTGGAGCATACAGCCTGTGCCCGACTTGCCATATCGTGGGCGTGCAGGGGTTCAACGGGGAAGCGGTCACATGGGCCAGTGAGCAGGCCTGGATCGACGTGCAGTCCAACTCCTGGGGACCGACCCCGGCGTTCGCTTGGGCGGACCCGGTACTGGAACCGGTCCTGGGCAATGACCCGGATCTGAACAAGAAGATGCAGGCGGCCGCCAAGAACCAGGGCGTGTTCGTGGCCGCCGGCAACGGGATCGGCGGCGGTGGGGGCGTGCTCGGCAACCCGAGCCCCACGGACTCCACGTCGGGCCCACCCGGCGTGATCGCGGTGGGCGGCAACGACAACGGCCGCGTCACGTTGTGGACGGCTTGGGTCGTCCACGTGGTCGCGGATGCGTGCTGGAACTGGTCCGCGGTGGGGGGCACCACGCAGGAATACAGCCCCCGCGCCGGCGGCGGCACCTCCGCAGCGAGCCCCTATACGTCGGGGGCGGCGGCCCGCATGATCCTGGAGGCCCGGGCTGTTCTGGGCAGCACCACACCGCGCGACCTGGAGACCGGCGTGTTGGCCCAGGCCCCTGCGAACCACACGGTGCCCGGTTCGGGTCCGCTGTCCGATGGTTCGTTCACCTTGGAGGAGTTGAAGCAGGTGCTTTTCCGTACTGCGTCAGCGATGCCGCGCTCGGATGATGCGAGCGGGGACGTGTGCCCCATCGAAAGCCCGGCGGCTTCGTTGATCCAATGGGGGACCCTTCCCGATGAGACGCCGCGCTATGCCTGGGTGGGTTACGGTTCCGTGGAGGCGCACAGCCTGGAACGCGCGCTCTCGGTGCTTGCGGGCGAGAACGAGATCCCGCAGCGCAACCACGCGGACATGTATTACGAGCAGGACCAACAGATCCGGGAAGCGTATCACTCCGTGCCGTAGGCGCAACGAGGGGATTCCTCCAGCGACCATGCGTGAGCGGCGGGTTACCGGCGTCACTGTTGATCCGACCACCGGCCGGCCCAAAACGCTTAAAGGCGCACAGATTTGGGAGACTCGCCCATGCTTGACCTTCGCGCGGATTTCCCCGTAGCCCAGACCCGCTTGGTGAGTCCGGTCACCGGCGATTCCATGCCGCTTACGTACCTCGACCACGGCGCGTCCACGCACGCCCCGGAGGCGGTGTTGCATGCGCATGAGCGCTTCATCCGGGAGGCGTATTCCAATGTCCACCGGGGGGCCCATCATCTCTCCATCGTGTCGACGGAGGCTTATGAGGACGTGCGGTTCAAATGCCGTGCGTTCGTGGGTGCACGACGGGACCAGGAGGTGGTCTTCGCGGAGAACACGACGCACGCGCTCAACCTGGCGGCGCACCTGGAGGCCGAGCGGCCCGGCGTGACCCTGGTCTCCGCGCTGGAGCATCATTCGAACGATCTGCCGCATCGCTCGCGCGGACCGGTGGTCCATTTCAAGGTGGATGAGGACGGCCAGGTGGACATGCGGGACTTCGAGAAGAAGCTCGCGGGGCACAAGGTGAAGCTCGTTGCGATCTCCATGGCGTCGAACGTGACGGGGATCCAGCCCCCGTTGGGGGACATCGTGGACCTGGCGCACGCGTTCGGCGCTCTGGTGCTCGTCGACGGGGCTCAGGGGTTGGCGCATCTTCCCATCGATCTGGCGACCATCGGCACTTCGGGCGGTCCGGACTATTTTGCCGCGGCGGGCCACAAGGCGTATGCGCCCATGGGCGGTGCGTTCCTGGTCGCACCGCGGGACCGTCTGGATCACGCCACACCCTACCGGCCCGGCGGTGGGACGGTGAAACTGGTCTCGTTCTCCGATGCGATGTGGGTGGACGGCCCGGAACGCCATGAAGGCGGGACACCGAATGTGCCGGGGATCGTGGCGATGGGTGCCGCGTTGGATTATCTGCGCGGGATCGGCATGCAGAACATCCGGGAGCATGAGCTGACCCTGTTGAGACGGCTGCTCAAGGGGATGCAGGAGATCGACGGGGTGAGTGTGCTGGGCCGGGCCCCGGTGGAAAAGCGGGTGGGCACGGTGTCGTTCGTCGTGGAGGGGGTCCCGCATGGTCTCGTGTCCACGGTGTTGGACCAGGAGTACGGCATCGCCACGCGCAACGGTTGTTTCTGTGCGCATCCTTATTTGATCGATCTTCTGGGGATCAAGGATCCTGAAACTCTTCGTGAACGGATCCGGGCGGGGGCGACGACGCGGGAACCGGATTTCCCGGGGGCGGCGCGTGCGAGCCTCGGCGTGTACAACGTGGAGGAGGACGTGGACCGTTTCCTGGGGGCGTTGCGCACGATCGCGGCCAAGGGGTGGCAGGGCCGTTATGCCTGGAAGGACGGAGAGTGGGTGGCCCACGCCCCGGAGGCGAAGACGTCGGGCGTCGGGGCCCAGGCATAGGTGGGAAACGTGGCGCGCAGGCGACCCCAGTGAAACACTTGGTCCTGACCCTGCGGGCACGAAAAAAAGCGGAAATGTACGGGGACCGCCGTCGGATCCCGGAAACGCAAGAAGGGGGAAAAGGAAGGGAGGGAAGAGATCGGGGAAGACCGTGCGAGGAGTGCGTCATCAGTGTTTCTTGCTGATGACTTCCTTGCCTTCCTCGGCGCGGGCCGCCACGAGTCCGCCGCGCGCGACGCTGAACATCGGGTTGCGGGACTGGCGCACGCTCTTGACCTTGAACGGCAGGTTGGAGGCCTTCAGCCGCTTCTCCAGTTGCTGTTTCAGGCCTTTGGGCTGCGACGAGCCGCCGGTGAGGACCACGGGGACTTCGAGGTTCTCCTCGATGTCGCGCTTGTTGACCTCTTTTTCGGCGGCCTTCACGATGTATTCGAGCAGGTTGTCGTAATAGACGGCGAGGGCGGTCTGCACCTCGTTCATCTCCTGGTCGAAGTCCAGTTCGAAGTCGGATTCCTTGCGCGCGGTCACCTTGTCCCGGGGGATCCCGGTGGCCTCGGAGACCTGCTGGTCGATCCAGTCGCCGCCGCGGGCGACGCTGAACTGCATGACGGGGACCGCATAATAGGAAAGGCACACGTTCGTCATGCCCGCCCCCATGCTGATGCCCAGTCCGGTGAAGTCGTTGTCCGCGAGTTCGCTGTAGACGGCGGCCATGCCTTCGTTGATGGCGTGGGGTTCGAAGCCCTTGTTGCCGAGGATCGCCTCGATGGTCTTCTGATGGTAGAGCGTGTCCAGGTTCGCGTCCACGGGTTTCGCCGGGCACGAGAAATAGACCGGCTCCTGGGGGGTGGACGGTCGACCGACGACCTTCTCGATTATGAGCTTCATCATCGGGATCGCGCTTTTTTCCTTCCGGGACAGGATACCGGCGCTCATGGGTCGGCGCGTCTCGGCGTTGAAGATGTTCGCAAACGTGAGGGCGTCCTCACCGACGATGAACACGCGGTCGCCCTTCTTGATATAGAGGACGTCACCCCGGTTCAGCATCTTCTCCGCCATGTCGCTATGCTCGATCTCCACGAATTGATTGCGCTGCTGAACGTGGACGATCTTGTCTTTTGTCTGCTTCGCACTGATGATTGTCATCGTGCCAACGTCTAGTCCTTTTGCCATGTTCCTTCCTCCTCTTTCATCTTGTCTTCAGTTCCCGGACCTCGTGTGCTGCCGGAGAGTCATCGGGTCTTTGGGGACCAGGGACCACCGCGTCGTCATCCACTGGTCGTCCGTTCTTTCTTGATTCATCGTGTATTTGAACCTTGCCTGGGGTCCTTTCGGTCTGTGGTTTCTCTTGGGGACGGGTACGTTTTCCCGTGAAGAGCGTGACGAGCCAGCGTTTGAACCGGTACCACCAGGAGCGCTCCATCTCCGCTTGCCGTGCCCTCCGGAGCGCTTTGAGCGCGTCGATCGCCATGGCGGTGTCGTCGTCGCCGGAGACTTCGCGTCCTTCCGTGCCGCGCAGGCGGGCCAGGGAGGTGAAGGCGGAATCCATTTCGTTGGCCAGGGTCTCGGTGACCTTGCCGGCGCGCCCGTGGGAGACCGTGGCGCCGGGCCCGAAATCGGCGCGCAGCTTGAGGAACTCGCGCGGGAGGCGGTCTTCTTCCATTCCCCCCCAGGTGAGTTTCTGGCGACCCACTTCGCGTTCGATGTCCCGCAGGACCTCTTCCATGGAGACGGGCCGGTCCGGGTCGTTGAACATCTCGTCGTCCAGTTCCTGTCCAGGCAGGACCATGTGCCGGGAGACGAAGTTCACCACGAGGGCCATCGCGGTGGTGGTGACCACGAGGACAAGACCGAGCGTGTAGATCCCGATCACCTGCGCGGAACGGTCCACATCGGCACGGGGGCCCCACTCAGCGGGCCATGCCTGCAGGAAATAGACGACACCGACCAGGCAGACGGCGGCGCCGAGCCCCGCCAGGGCGTGGATCACGAGCCGCGACGGCAGGGTCAGTTGCAGGCCCATGAAGATGAGCGGCATGCCCAGGGAGGCGATGAAGATCCCCGCTTTGTAGCGCGCGGATTCCTCTTCGATCAGAAGGTCCCCACCGAGGACCATGAGGATCCCGATGAGTCCCAGCGCCGTGCCTGCGAAGAACGCGGCGAAGCCACCGTAAAGCTGCCAAGCGGATTGGCTGCCTCCGAAATGACGACGGTACGCCGCTGCGAGCTGCCCCATGCAATCCGATTGCTTGGGCGGTAGGGGTACATGAATGGTTGGGTCGGATGGGGCTCAGGCGGCTTCGGCACCGGCGAATCGGTGGTCCTGGGGGGTCGGGCCGTCGGGCCGTTGGCCCCTTGAGCCCTCGGGCCGGCCGAGACGCGGCCCAGATGCCGTCGCTTCAGTCCTCTTCCCCTTCCCCGGTCCGGGCTGCCACCAGGGCACCGCGCGCGACGCTGAACATCGGGTTGCGGGACTGGCGCACGCTCTTGACCTTGAACGGCAGGTTGGAGGCCTTGAGCCTTTTCTCCAGTTGCTTCTTCAGGCCTTTGGGCTGCGACGAGCCGCCGGTGACGACCACGGGGACCTCCAGGTCCTCTTCGATGTCGCGTTTGTTGATCTCTTTCTCCGCGGTCTTCACGATGTATTCGAGCAGGTTGTCGTAGTAGACGGCGAGCGCGGTCTGCACCTCGTTCATCTCCTGGTCGAAGTCCAGTTCGAAGTCGGATTCCTTGCGCGCTGTCACTTTGTCCCGGGGGATCCCGGTGGCCTCGGCGACCTGCTGGTCGATCCAGTCGCCGCCGCGGGCCACACTGAACTGCATGACGGGGACGGCGTAGTAGGCGAGGCAGACGTTCGTCATGCCGGCCCCCATGCTGATGCCCATCCCGGTGAACTCATGGTCGGCGAGTTCGCTGTAGATCACCGCCATGCCTTCGTTGATCGCGTGGGGTTCGTAGCCTTTGTTGCTCAGGATCGCCTCGATGGTCTTCTGGTGGTAGAGCGTGTCCAGGTTCGCGTCCACGGGCTTCGCGGGGCAGGAGAAGAAGACGGATTCCCCGTCGTAGCTTTTTCGACCCACGACCTTCTCGATGATCAGTTTCATCATGGGGATCGCGCTTTTTTCCTGCCTGGAGAGGATCCCGCTGCTCATGGGCCGGCGCGTCTCGGCGTTGAATATGTTCGCGAACGTGAGGGCGTCCTCACCGACGATGAACACGCGGTCGCCTTTCTTGATGTAGAGGACGTCGCCCCGGTTCAGCATTTTCTCCGCCATTTCGCTGTATTCGATCTCAACGAACTGGTTGCGCTGCTGGACGTGGACGATCTTGTCCCTGCTGCGTTTGGCACTGATGATGGTCATCGTACCGACGTCGAGGCCTTTTGCCATGTGAATCCCTCCTTATTTCTTCGTTCTCTTCCGGTTGCGGTCCGTCTTGCGCGCGGGGCCAGGACTCTGCCTTTTTGCGGCGGGCCCATGCCGGGTGGTCTTGGCCGCCGGGGCCGGTTCGCTGTTCGACCTCATGACGGCCTTGGGGCGTTTGGCGGCAGACGCACGCGCCGGCTTTGGCGAGCTTCCCCTTTCTACTTTTGGATAGTTCCGTTCGTCCAGGGCCGCGCTCTTGCGCACCGCGGTCTTCGTCGGCGCAGTGACGTGATCGGGCCGTCGGCTCGGTCGTCGACCGGTGAAAAGGCCCACGAGCCAGCGTTTGAAGCGGTACCACCAGGAGCGCTCCATCTCCGCTTGTCGGGCCGCCTTGAGCGCCCTGAGCGCGTCGATCGCCATGGCGGTGTCGTCGTCGCCGGAGACCTCGCGGCCTTCCGTACCGCGCAGGCGGGCCAGGGAGGTGAACGCGACGTCCATCTCTTTGGCCTGGGTCTTCGTGACGGTGCCGGCGCGGCCTTGGGACACCGTGGCGCCGGGCCCGAAATCGGCTTTGAGTTTCAGGTATTCGCGCGGCAGACGGTCGTCTTCCATTCCGCCCCACGTGAGTTTCTGGCGGCCCACTTCGCGTTCGATGTCCCGCAGGACCTCTTCCATGGAGACGGGCCGGTCGGGGTCCGTGAAGAGGTCGTCGTCCAGTTCCTGGCCGGGAAGGACCATGTGCCTGGAGATGAAGTTCACCACGAGGGCCATCGCGGTGGTGGTGACCAAGAGGACGAGACCCAGCGTGTAGATACCGATCACTTGGATCGAACGGTCGTCCTCGGCGCGCGGGCCCCACTGGTCGGGCCATGCCTGGTTGAACAGCAGGAGGGCCACGAGGCAGACCATGGCCCCGGCGCCGGCGATGGCGTGGATGATGAACCGGGAGGGCAGCGTGAGCTGGAGACCCATGAACAAGAGCGGCATACCGAGGGCCGCGATGAGGATGCCCACCTTGTAGCGGGTGGCGACTTCCTCGATCAGGATGTCTCCGCTGAGCACGATGAGGATCCCGATGAGCCCCATGGCGCACCCGGCGAAGAACGAAGTGAGCCCTCCATAGAGTTGCACGGGGGTCTGGGTGGTGCCGATGAGGTTCCGATATCCTTGCGTGAACCGGTTCATCCAGGTGACCCTACAGGGGGGCACTACAAGAATCGTGGGGGTAAAGGAATCGTGGCTGTTGCGGCCGTTGGGACGCACCTGACTCCGCTGGGTGGCGGGTCGGATGCGGCCAATCGACAATCGCTTATACCCGCTTCGGGGGTGGTCGCGTGTATGCCCCCGGTGACGGTGAAGCGGGAAAAGGGTGCGATGACGAACGTCCCTGGTGGGAAGAAGGACCAGGCGGACTACAATTTCGCGTTGGTCTGCGGCAACCGGGTGGAGATTTTCCCGCCGGAGCGTTTCGACGAGATCCAGCCTGCCGTGGAGCGCTTCCTTTCCAAGGGCCGCTTCATGGAGGAGGTCTCCATCACGTTGTTGGAGTCCGAGGACCCGTGGAAGTGACGACCGCGGGATCCGCTTGTGGGCGGGCAAAAAAGTGAAGAGCCGAAGGCCGCGTCCCCGCGACTGATGCAGCCTTTGTCACGGCGGTTTTTCCAGCGCGACGCCGTGGTGGTGGCGCGCGATCTTCTGGGGCGCCTTCTGGTGCACGAGCATCCGGAGGGGACCACGACGGGCCGGATCGTGGAGACGGAAGCGTACGCGGGGCCGGACGACCGGGCGGCGCACGTGGCGGGGGGCCGTTTCACGCCACGCACGAAGGTGTTCTGGGAGCCCGGCGGGGCGGCGTATGTGTATCTGATCTACGGGATGCATCATTGTTTCAACGTGGTGACCGGAAGGACAGGGGAACCGAGCGCGGTGCTGGTGCGCGCCGTGGCACCGCTTTCGGGGCTGGCTTTGATGGCGAAGCGGCGCAACCGGAGTCTGCCGGCGAACGCGAGGCATCCGCGAGGGGACGGCCGACCGCCTCGTGCCCTGGTGGAACTCACCAGTGGGCCGGGGCGCCTGGCGGATGCGTTCGGCCTCGACCGGGGGCACACGGGACAGGATGTGAGCGCGCCGCCGCTGTACGTGGCGCGCGGCCGACGGGTCCCGGATGCCCGGGTCGAAAGCGGGCCGCGGGTCGGCGTGGATTACGCGGGCGAGGATGCCCATTTGGCGTATCGGTTCTTCATCAGGGGGGACCCCTTCGTGTCTCGGCCATGGTCCGAGGAGCAGAAGGCGGCGGTCTCAAGGATGAGCGCTGCGAAGCGGTGATAAAGGACGACTTTCTGGTGTGTCTCATGCGGGACCGTCACGAGCCCGGCGAGGAGGCCTGGGCGCAGCGTACACCGGATTACACGCGGGAGCGATTGACTGATCTTTATCTGAAGTACCATGAGACGGTGGAGAAGCCGCCGAAGTTGAACAAGCTGTCCAGGCGGTTCGAGTGCGGGGCCAAGGAGTGCCCGGCCGCGTTCAAGTCGGTCCAGGAGCTGGAGCGGCATTACGCCGAGACGCACGCCAAAGAGTGACCGCGACGATCCGATGGTTTCACCATCCGGCCTGGATGGTCTCCACCCGGTCTTCCTTCACATGCAGGACCTGTAGCCCCCAGTCACGGGTCTCGGGCTGCGTCGGGGTCCAGCGGGGGTCGTTCAAGGCGTCCATGCGGGGGACCACGGCGGTGAAGAGGATCGCCCAGTCGCCGTCTTCCAGGGCGCGGGTCTCGGTGACGATGGGGCCGAAGGTGTTCATCCGGAAGCCGCGATGGGTGTTCGTGTCCTCGGCGTGCCGCACCGCGGCTTCGCTGCCCGGTTCGATGTGGGTCTGGTTGAACCATTGCGGGCCATGCGGCTGCCCGCCATCATGAAGCTGCACCCACCATGCCTCTTCGTCGTCCGGGTCCGGGGTGAGCACGATCCATTGTTGGTAGGAACTGCGTGAGTAGGCCTTCTCACCGGGTGTCAACTCGGGGCGCTCTTGCAGCCGCATGCCGGCGTTGATCACCATGAGCACGACGAGGACCGTGGTGAACTGGATCACGCGGCGTGTGGAGAGTTTGCCCAGCAGGAACAGGACGCTGATGATCCCGGCGGGCGGGACCATCCAGATGATGAGCCAGCTGTAGACGTCCAGGGAGACCCGCTCCGGCGTGATGGGCCACCAGAGCGGGACCCCGCCGAAGGTGAGCGCATCCAAGCCAAGGTGGGTGAAGCTTCCCAGTACGGCGGTGGGGATGTACGCCGCACGCCAGTGCAACCAGCTGAGGCGTTTCGGGAACAAACGGGCCGCAAGGGCGACCAGCCCGGCGGCCACCAGGCCGTGAAGGGGGGCTCCGAGAAGGCTGTGGCTGAAGCCGCGGTGCTGCAGGAAATAGAGCCCTTCCTGGTGGCGCAGCCAGCCGTAGATTCCGTCCAGGTCGACCATCAGTCCCGCGAAGCCGAAGACGAGCGCGAGTGCGAGGCGTTGGCGCCAGACGATCATGCGCTCCGGGTCGTCATGGGGCCGTGAGCCCAGGCGCAGGACCACCAGGGCGCCGGCCAGCGGGAGCAGGAAGTGGCTGAAGACGTCCACGCTGCAGCCAGGCCCTTCCTCCCGATAATCATTGACCCCCAATGGGCCCGGGCCGGTGCCGTTGTACATGTCGTGCCGCCATGGACCTCATGTATCCGGGCTTCGGATAGGCAGTCTTCTGAGTGGCGACGGGCCGCTCGGAGGCATCCCATGAAACGAAAGACCGTGACGCGCGAGAACACCACGACGATCAAACGCCGGCCGAACAAGACGACGACGAGGTCCCAGCACAAGACGGTGAGCCGACACTACGGACGGGTCACGTCCACCATGGCCAAGGTGGCCGCCGGCGTCACGCTGGGGGCGTACCGGGCCTATCAGATGATGCGCACGCCGCGGCCCAGCAAGGGTAAGAAGAAGGCCCAGAAGGCCTAGCTTCACCCAGCGGTTTCGCCTGTTCGGCTGTCACCCTTCGAGCAGCATGAGTTCCGGGCTCTCAGCTTCACCCAGCGGTTTCGCCTGTTCGGCTGTCACCCTTCGAGCAGCATGAGTTCCGGGCTCTCCAGGTAGCGGATCACGGCCTGCGCGAAGTCGGCGCCCACGGCGCCGTCGACGATCCGGTGGTCGAAGCTGAAGCTCAGGTTCATCACCTTCCCGGGCACGATCCGGGGTTCCCCGTTTTCGTCCTTCTTGATCACGGGCTTGTCCTTGATCGCGTGCACGCCCATGATGGCCACTTCGGGGTGGTTGATCACCGGCGTGGCGAGGAGCCCTCCGGTCTTGCCCAGCGACGTGATCGTGAACGTGGAGCCCCTGAGCTCTTCGGGTTTCGCTTTGCCTTGCCGGGTGCGCTCGCTGAGGTCCACCATCTCTTTTTGCATGGTGAACATGTCTTTTTTGTCGGCGTCGCGCACTACGGGCACGATGAGCCCGGCGTCCGTGGCCACGGCGATCCCCATGTCGTAGTATTCCCGGTAGACGAGCTCCTGGGTGGTCTCGTCGTACGCGCTGTTCACGATGGGGTATTGTTTCAGTGCGGCGCAGGTGGCTTTGATGATGAAGGGCAGGTAGGTCAGTTTCACGTCGTATTGTTCCAGGCCGATCTTTTTGCCTTTCTCGCGCAGTTCCACCAGGGCGCTGACGTCCACTTCCTCCACGTAGGTGAAGTGCGCGGCGGTGCGTTTTGAGCGCGCCATGGCATCGCTGATCACGCGCCGCAGTCCGCGCAGCGGCACCCGTTTCTCGGCGCGGCCTTCGGGCACGGCCATCGCTTCGGGGGCCGGGGCGCCTTTTTTCATTTGGACGACACCGCCGCCGGTCTCCAGGTAGTTCTCCACGTCGTCGCGTGTGACCCGGCCTTTGGGCCCGGAGGCGGGGACCTGGGACAGGTCCACGTCCTTTTCCCGGGCCAGTTGCCGAACGGCGGGGGCGGCGAGCACTTTGCCGCTGCGCCGGCCGTTGCCGCCGTCGCTCTGGGCGGCGTCTTTTTGCCGCTTGGCGGAGACTTGGCCGCCGGCGGTGGGGCTGGAGGATTCGAACAGCATCTTCTCTTCTTTCGGTTCCTCCTTCTTCTTTTCGGTCTTCGCCTTGGCGCCGTCGCCGCCGTTTTGGCTTTCTGCCTCTTTTTCCTTCTTCTTGGCGGCCTTCTTCTTGTCGGCTTGCTTTCCTTGTTCCTCGTCTTCGTCCTCTTCGTCGCCCTTCTCCTTCTTGGGTTCGTCCTCTCCTGCGCCTTCTTCGATGTGCACGAAGACGGTCCCCACTTCCACGACGTCGCCTTCCTCGGCGAGGATCTTGGCGATCTTCCCGGAGCGCGGGGCGGGGAGTTCCACGGTGGCTTTGTCCGTCATGACCTCCACGATGGGTTGGTCTTCCTTGACCGCGTCTCCTTCCTTGACGAGCCAGCTCACGATTTCGCCTTCGGTCAGGCCTTCACCGATGTCCGGCATTTTGTATTCGAACGGCATTGATTTCACCAGTTACCAGTTGTACACTCGATCGATCGCGTCGTAGATGCGGTTTGCATCGGGGAGGTAGAGGTTCTCCAGGGCGTAGGGGAAGGGGGTGTCGTAGCCGGTGACGCGCAGGATCGGGGCTTCCATGTATTCCATGGCCCGTTCGGCGACGAGGGCGCTCACTTCGCTGGCGAAGCTCGCGGTGCGCGGGGCTTCGCAGAACGCGATGACGCGCCCGGTCTTCTTCGCGCTCTTGAGGATCGTCTCCTGGTCGAACGGGTTGATCGTGCGCAGGTCGACGATCTCCACGTCGATCCCGTCTTTCTCGGCGGCTTCCGCCGCGGCGTGCGCCACGGGCACCATGGAGCCGTAGGTCACCACGGACACGTCGTCGCCGTTGCGGGTGACGTTGGCCTTTGAGAGTTCCACGGTGTGGTCGCCTTCCGGGACGTCGCCCTTGACGGCGCGGTAGATCCGTTTCGGCTCCATGAAGATCGCCGGGTCCGGGTCGCGCAGGCAGGAGAGCAGGAGCCCCTTGAGGTCGGCGGGGTTGGAGGGGATCACCACCTTGAGCCCGGGGGTGTGGGCGAAGTAGGTCTCGGCGCTCTGGGAGTGGTAGTGGCCGCCGCGGATCCCGCCGCCGTAGGGCGTGCGGATCGTCATGGGCACCTCGAACTCACCGCCGGAGCGGTAGCGCATCTTGGCGGCTTCATTGACCAGCTGGTCGAACCCGGGGTACAGGAAGTCCTGGAACTGGATCTCCGGGCAGGTGGTCATGCCGTACATGGACATCCCGATGGCGGACCCGATGATCGTGGATTCGTTGAGGGGCGTGTCCAGGACGCGGTCGGCGCCGTACTTGTCCCAGAGGCCGGCCGTGGAGCGCATCACGCCCCCGTTCTTGCCGACGTCCTCTCCGAGGATGATCATGTCGTCGTTCTTGCCCATCTCGTAGTCCAGGGTGTGCACGACGCTCTGGATCATGTTCATTTCAGCCATGTTCATCTCCTCCTTCAGTGCCCTCCGGGCAGTCCGTAGTCGTCCACGAGTCCCCGCATGGTCTCGCGTTGTTCCTCCAGCGTCTGTGGCAGTTCGGCGTAGACGTCGTCGAACAGGGTGTCCGGGTCCGGCGGTCCCACGGATTCGGCGTGTTGGATCGCCTTCTGGACCTCCTCGTCGGCGCTTTTGCGCAGCGCCTTCTCCTTCTCTTCGTCCCAGACGCCGATGCGTTCCAGGTATTCCCGGAAGCGTTTGATCGGGTCCTTCTCGGCCCATTTCTTGAGTTCCCCTTTCGGGGTGTAGCGGGAGGGGTCGTCCGAGGTGCTGTGGGGGCCCATGCGGTAGGTGACCGCTTCCACCAGGGTGGGGCCGCCGCCGCGGCGCGCTTTGTCCACGGCGTCCTTGACCGTCTTGTAGACGGCGAGGATGTCGTTGCCGTCCACGACGTCGCCTTCGAAGCCGTAGGCTTCGGCCTTCATGGCGAAGTTCTCGCTGCCGGTCTGCAGGGAGACGGGGACGCTGATCGCCCACTGGTTGTTCTCGCAGAGGAACACCATCGGGAGCGCGTGCACGCCGGCGAGGTTCATGCCGGCGTGGAAGTCGTTCTCGGACGTGCAGC
>CAYVRY010000011.1:0-28130 GCA_964452895.1 uncultured Halobacteriales archaeon | reverse complement strand
GGGGAACCCGTCCCGCGCGCGCAAGTGGCGACGAACATCGACGAAGCGCTCGCCGCGGTGGACAAGATCGGCGGCTACCCCGTGCTGGTGCGACCCGCCTACACGCTGGGCGGCACCGGAGGCGGCGTGGCGTACGACGAGAAACAACTGCGTGAAGTGGGCGGACGGGGACTCGCCTACTCCCGCATCAACCAGATCCTCGTCGAAGAGAGCGTGCTCGGCTGGCGCGAATACGAATACGAAGTGATCCGCGACGGCGCGGACAACTGCATCACGATCTGCAACATGGAGAACCTCGACCCCATGGGGATCCACACCGGGGAAAGCGCCGTCGTCGCCCCCGCCCAGACCCTCTCCGACCGCGAACACCAACGCCTGCGCAGCGCCGCGCTGAAGATCATCCGTGCGCTGAACATCGAAGGCGGCTGCAACGTGCAATACGCGGTGGACCCCGCCACGGGCGACCACCGCGTGATCGAAGTGAACCCGCGCGTGTCCCGTTCCAGCGCGCTCGCCTCGAAAGCCACCGGGTACCCCATCGCCCGCGTCGCCGCGAAGATCGCCCTCGGCATGACGCTGGATGAGATCCCCAACCCGATCACCGGCCGCACCTTCGCCGCCTTCGAACCGTCGCTGGACTACGTGATCACGAAGATCCCGCGTTGGCCGTTCGACAAGTTCCGCATGGTGGACCCGCGCATCGGCACCCAGATGAAATCCACCGGCGAAGTGATGGCCATCGGACGCACCCTCGAAGAATCGCTTCTGAAGGCCGTGCGCAGCCTGGAAGTGGACCGCGACAGCCTGGTACCCGGCGAGGACTGGAGCGACGCCCAAGTGGAAGAACGGATCCGGGAACCCACACACGAGAACCTCTGGGCCATCGCGGAAGCGATCCGCCGCGGGCACGACATGAAGAAACTCGAACGGGCCACCGGTTGGGACCCCTTCTTCTTGGAGAAGCTCAAGGGCATCGTCGCCATGGAGAACCGCCTCGTGGCCCAGCGGCCCGATGAAGGCACCGAACCCGGCGACATGGACCCCGGCCTGCTCCGGAGCGCAAAACGGATGGGCTTCGCCGACACGCACATCGCCGAACTCACCGGGCTGCACAGCGAAGACGTCATGGACCAACGCCACCGCTACCAGATCCGGCCCAAATACAACATGGTGGACACCTGTGCCGCCGAGTTCGCCGCACGCACCCCGTACTACTACTCCACCTACGACGAACCCATCGAAGGCGTCGAACTGGACATCCCCCGCGCCGTTTCCGGGGCCACCAACGGCCCCAGTGAAGCAACCGGTTCCACCGAACGCCGAAAATGCCTGATCCTGGGAAGCGGCCCGATCCGCATCGGGCAAGGCATCGAATTCGACTACTCCTGCGTGCACGCCGCCTGGTCGCTGCGTGAAGCCGGCATCGAGACGATCATGGTGAACAACAACCCGGAGACCGTCTCCACGGACAGCGACACCTCCGACCGGCTCTACTTCGACCCGCTCACCCTGGAAGACGTCCTCGAGATCATCGAACACGAAAACCCCGACGGCGTCCTGGTGCAGTTCGGCGGCCAGACCGCGATCAACCTCGCCCTGCCGCTGGAAGAAGCCTTGGCCAGACGCCCGCACCTGAAGACCCGGATCTGGGGCACGCCCCCCGCCAGCATCGACCTGGCCGAAGACCGCGAAAAGTTCGGCGAGATCATGCGCCGACTCAAGGTCCCGCAACCCGACGGCGGGACCGGGCACAGCATCGAGGAAGTGCGCAAACTGGCCGCCGACATCGGCTACCCCGTGCTGCTTCGCCCCAGTTACGTACTCGGCGGACGCGCCATGGAGATCGTCGGCAACGACCAGGAACTGGAACGCTACGTGCGCGACGCCGTGAAGGTCTCCAAGAAACACCCCATCCTCGTCGACCAGTTCCTCGCCCACGCCACGGAAGTGGACGTGGACGCCGTTTGTGACGGCGAACGCGTGATCGTCGGCGCCATCATGGAACACATCGAGGAAGCCGGCGTGCACAGCGGCGACTCCACCTGCACGATCCCCCCGCCGAACCTGCCCTCGACGATCCAGGACACGATCCGGCTCTACACGCGCCGCATCGCACGCACGCTCGGCACGAAAGGCCTCATCAACATCCAGTTCGCCGTCAAGGAGAACAAGGTGTACGTGCTCGAAGTGAACCCCCGCAGCTCCCGCACCGTGCCCTACGTTGCGAAAGCCACCGGGGTCCCCCTGGCGAAGATGGCCGCCCGCGCCGCCATGGGAGAACCCCTCGACGAAGACGAAGACCGCATCCAGGTGAACCATTACGCCGTGAAGGCCCCCGTCTTCCCGTTTTTGAAACTGCCCGGACTGGACACGATCCTCTCCCCCGAAATGAAATCCACCGGCGAAGTCATGGGGATCGACCGGGACCACGGCCGCGCCTACTACAAAGCCATGGAAGCCGCCGGCAACCGGCTGCCCACCGAAGGCACCGTCTTCATCAGCGTGCGCGAAGAAGACCGCGAAGCGATCCTCCCCATCGCCATGGAATTCGTGGAACTCGGCCTCGACATCGTCGCCACGCGCGGCACCAGCGCCTACCTCAGCGACTTCGACATCCCCAACGAGACCGTCTTCAAGCTGCACGAAAAACGCGCCCCCGACGCGATCGACCTCATGCGCCAAGGGCGCGTGAAACTCATCATCAACACCCCCTCCACGGAATACGAGTCGCCGGAACGCCGCGACGGCTACCAGATGCGCCGCGTCTCCGTGGAGATGCAGATCCCCTTCATGGCCACGCTCGCCTCCGCACGGGTGGGCGTTCAGGCGATCCGCGCCGCCAAGGCCGGCGGGTTCACCGCCGCGAGCCTGAAAGAGCATCATGCGAACCGGCGGTTGGAGCCGGCAAGGGCGAAGCGGGTGGCTTGACTTTTCCAGCCCGATCCGTCACGTTGTTGTTGGATTGGCTGGGCAATCCAGACCCTCGTACGGCCAACTGAGAGCCATCAGACGCATGAACCCGGGGGGCCCGAACGTGATGTCGGTGTCCCAATCGTAGCGGCTCTGATGGAATTCGTCACTGAAATAGGAGATGTGAGAATCCATCGCCTGTTCTGTGTAAGCGGAGCGGGTCTCGTTGCGGAACTGGGCGAGCAGGTACTCCGCTTCCTCGAACGTGGGCCAAGCGGGCGCCGAGAAGCTCTCAAAATAAGCCAGCCGCCCCTCCACGGAAACTTTTAGACTCAACAAACGAGGCCACCAATCATCCTGCTTTGCGAGCTCAAGCTCGGGCTCGAGCCACACGGTGATTTCCTCGTAATGAGGATTCACACGACCCCACTCCCCAGGCCCGTCATGCCCCAATTCAACCGCCTTGTCAAGCGCCAAGTCAATGGTTTCTTCGATTTGTTGCGTGAGGGCAGGTACATCCGGCGGCACACATGGCGGGCTCGTCCAAGGGTAACGTTCCAGGGTCTTCACTACGACTTCAGCATACTGGATATTGCGATAAGGTTGCATGTAGGCATTTCGAAGCTGCAACTGGTCACGCGCGCGCCCGTCTTCGTAAGGTTCCCAGAAGAGGGGCGCCGACCTGATCAATGACAGTTCACCCAGAATGTTTCGGCCCATGGCATGGGAGAGGAATGATGCTTCAACAGCGTTTCCCGGGCCAGTGTGATTGTTCAGCCTTTGTCGCAAATCCTTCATGGACGCATTGGCTTGGACCATCAGGTCCTGATAGACTCCCTTTTCATTCCCTTCAACCATGGCCTGTTGGGCAATCTGATGATAGCCTTGCGTCGCACAACCCGTCATGAATGCGTTGATCGCTTTTGCGTATCGTTCCTCGACCAAGAGCGACTCGACCCCGTCCGCTACATGTTCCCTTTCACATTCTTTTAGGATTTGACGACCTTCCTGAAAGAGAAACTCCTCCAGCAGCAGGAGATCTGGTCCCTCAAGAAAGGGACCGGGCAGAGGAAGTTCATCAGGGACCTCCAGACCCATCCCCAACGGGGGCAACCCAGGATCATCTTCAGACAGTTCGAAGAAGGCATCCAAACATCCGGATGTGACCATAAGCATCACGCCAAGGCACACCAGATACCAAGATGTACTACTCCTCCGAATCATTACGTTCCCCGAACAACCATGGGCGGATGTAATCCATAGTAATGACCACCCTCCGCCAGTTCCGCCTGGCAGTCTTTACAAGCCCTCGCCCTTCCTTCGTAGGATGCAATTGCTTTTAAGTCTAATTCGAATTCTGGCGCTGGTTCATTATATTTATAATTCATTCTGCCAGTCGTGACCTCCTCACGATTAGTACGGGTTTTGATCTCAAGCCATTGTCCCGGTTCATCCCACAATTCTTCCCCGAAGTCAATATTGTATGGCTTGCACCCCAAATCAGGCAAAACGTCAACAATCCATCCCAACCATTTATGGTTCTTGGCGACTTTTTTGACGACCTTCTTACCGCCCGGGTAGAGAAAATCAGAGGTACAACTTTCTTCACGATCCGTTTCTATCGGACCCCGAAACACGTCCGTTTCAACTGGGTCCTGGAACTCGATGTCTCCCTGCAAAGGCTCTCTGTAGAAGAACGTGGGGTTTACCATAAGGGCATGAAACCAATAATAGTCCCAAATACCATCATCGTACCACTGATGCCAATCTTCCGTCCCATTCGCCCACTCTCCGACATCCATACCGTAAAAACCCCCCGCCTCTACATCATTTGCACTCCAGAAGCCAAACGAAAACTTCGAGGTGTATTCTTTGATCGTACCATCACATTGAGTGTATTCCCAGAAATACGTCCATCCGCCAGAACCCAAGTAATCCGGATCAGAAAACGTGACATCTGTCCAATTTCTTTCATAATTTCCGGGCCTGAACTCCCAGTTGAGATTCGCCGGCCCACAGTCTTCGGGGTCCTCCGCCGGTACGCCAACATCATCCACCAATATTTGAACCGGTTGCAACGCCGGTTTGACCCCTATGCTGTAGGATGCACCAAAGATTGCGGGCATGGATTCAAACCATACCAAAGGATCGTTCCTTCTTACTTTTTCTTCGAATGCTTGGACTACACCCTCATCATCTTCAATCTCGACGCGAATTGTATCTCCCATGGTTGCACATTCACCAACTCGATAATTGATAGTGAAAACTAGGTCACCTTGCTCGTTAGGCAACAGGAAAACGGGAAGGATTGGGTCAATGACTTCATGGTCGGAGTTTTCATCATCACAAAGCACAGTCGAAGAGGTTTCGCGAAGATCAAAGTCGGGTAAGGGCAGGTCCACCAACCCAAGCACCTCTTCCAGCACTTCCCAAGGCACCTCGATCGGAACTCCGGGGCCACCGCCCTCACCGTAAGCATGCAAATCGTCGAGCAGGTATTCCAGCACGGCCGCCACAAGGGTACCCGGAGGCGGAACGTGTATATCACCACCACTGCCGTCGCAGCAGATGTACCATTGGCCGGTTTCAAGATCTTCCAGAATCCCTTCGGGTTCAAGCTCCGGGTCCGGGATCGTAGGATTTGGCACGTCCGCCACAATCGATTCATTGCTCGCTGGGAGCGTGACGTTCTCCCAGCCGTCGGGCGTGATGAGCTCAAGCTGCCCGATCGCTTCGGGGCAATCG
Organism: uncultured Halobacteriales archaeon; assembly: GCA_964452895.1. GTDB lineage: Archaea > Thermoplasmatota > E2 > JACPAO01 > JAHWKR01 > CAYVRY01. Next base: position 22,475 of record CAYVRY010000011.1, on the reverse strand, counting down.
CAATCCGTGAAGATCCGGAAGGACACGGAGGGAGAATTGATGTCGAACCACGGGATGTACAGAGGCTTGATCACTTCGGCGGTCTCAAGTTCGGCATCGAGGTACACCCAGACCTCCTTGGCGAACTGCTCCAACTGGTATTCAAAGACCGGATCCCCGTCGAGAAGTTGGACCGTGGTGTTTCCTTCCAGGAGAATGAACCAACCGGATCCGTCATGGGTCGGAAGGAATTCGTGTGGCTTGCCGTCGACCCTGAAAATCGGTTCTGAGATGTTGAACTGTTCCAGCCAGGCATCGTTGATCTGGAGGCGGTATTGACCCGTGTGGTTCACCACGAGTTCTGGTACTTCCGACCCGCCCAAATGGATCTGCATCGGCGTGGATTTATCGAAGAACGCTTCGTTGACGGCCCAAAGGAGAACAGAGTTTCGATCGCCCTTCGAATACAAAGGGATCTCGGAAAGGGAGAAGGGCTCAAAAACCACCGTCGTGGGAAGTTGGTCCTGCGTCAGTCCGATTACGAGGTATTCGATATCCTTCACCGTTATGTTCGCCCATGTGTGCTCCCGGAGTGCCAACGACGGCACATACAAGTCGATCCAATCCTTTTCCACGTACAAGGTGTAGGTATCAGAAGAAGTCCCACCGACATCGATTTCGAGCGTCGAATCGTCAGGATACCACAGCACGTCGCCGTCGTGGGACTTGACTTCACCGTCACCGGATTGACCCAAGACCGACCGCTCGGCGGAAAGAATCTCGATTCTGGAGAAGTGATGGACATCGACCAAGAACCCGGAGCCGTCCTGCGTCCGTGTCACGTTCAGGACCGAGCCGTCTTCATGGGTCGCGTTCGGCCGGTGGATACCATGCCCCCACAACCACTCCTTGGAAACATAAATCTGCTGACCCGAGGAATCGCCATCCGACATGGTGAGATTGATCTGCTCCCCATGACCGTCTTGATCCATGCTCACCCACATGGGCCGCTCCTGGAACCTGAGCAGACTTTCCGAGCCCCAGGTAAAAACCGAATCCACTCCCAAAGACAACCCCGTGAACGTGGCTTCCCGAGATTCGAACTTGACGACCCCCTCTCCAACGGTGAACTGCTCGTCGCTCGACCAGTCCCCCAATTCTTCCTCCAGGAAAGCCGTCTCCACCTCGAGCTTGTTCGCGAAGGCAGGCCCTGCGACCACCAAGTCGCCGTCATCCCAACTTACGTGGTTTGATGTAAGGTCCTCCGTCGCGCCAAATTGATGATACTCCCCAATGACATCCCCCCCTGGATTTTCAGCCAACGACGGCTGAAAACCCGCGAAACTCATCAGAATCAGGCTTGCGATTATTGCGACTGTCACTGTTTTCTGCATGTACACGGCTCCTTGCACCAAACTTCGGAATTCCGGGCAGCCACCACAGCATGCAGAGAGCCTGTTGTCAGATCGCAGGCATGGGTTTCATAAATAGTTTCGTACGAAAATCGTGCTAGTCTTTGTATTCCGTTTTATAGTCTGCAAGATCCGGGGCCCAAATCGGGCGATTGTGGCGGGTTCAGACCTGTACGGCAAAACCCCGAACCCCTTCATCGTATAGTAACACCCAGCCGTCCCTATTCATCCTTCGCCGCGGCAGCCAGCGGGCTCTTGCGTTTCACGGTGAGCAGGTACGTGATCATCGCCAGCGAGACGAGTGCCACCGCGCTCCCCACCGCGGTGCCGGCACCCGTACCCGTGCCCACGGCCTGCGGGAGCGCCGCCGCGGGGATTGGGACCGGCGCGGGGCCCACGTTGCACGAGGTGTCGCCCTGCAGCGTGGGCGGGACCATGGCGGCGTATTGCACCGCGCCGTAATCGTTGATCGCCATGTACACGCGTTCCCTGCCGTCCGCCAAACGGACATACTGGAGCCCGTCCTGCCGGTCGTTGAAGATCGCCGGGGTGTCCTGCCACATCTCGTACTGGTGGCTGTCGAAAATTTCCCCCATGCGGAACTCCGCGGCGGCCAGCGGGACCGTGCACTCGCTCATGGCCACCACGAGCTTCTTGTAATCCTTGAGGCGGACCATCTCGAAATCGGACCGGACGACGGGTTCGTCGATGTCGTTCCATTCCTTGTAGGTCAAGAACAGGGTCTTGTCGTCCTCGGTGAGCGCCACGCCGGTCACGTGCGCATCGCGAAGAGGCGCGCCCCCCAACGTCTCATGGAGGAACGAAGAGATGTCCAACGCCCGTTGCGCCCAGTGGGTCGCATGCCATCCCATGGAGACCCGCACCTCCACCTGGTGCTCGGCGAAGACACTGCTGGAGGCCACCGCGAAATAGCCGTCCGGGCTCGCGGTGAGCCGCACGTGCTGGGCGTCATGGATCCCCGTGAAACTCACATGGTGGGACTCCCCCGTGCGCGGGTCGATGCGCCAGATGTCCACGTCCCCCACAAGGGCCCGTGTACGGGTGTCGTAGCCCCGGTCCACGATGCAGGCGACATACACCTGGGCGTCCCACACCACCGGGTCGCTCATGCCGCGACATGGACCGATCAGTTGGTCGTCGTCCAGGAAGGTCCAATTGGTCGCCGCGCGATCCACCGGTCCCCGTTTGGAGGGGGTGTCCGTGGAGCGCCACATCATGTCGATCCAGGACGACATCCCCGTGGAGCTGCTGTGCGCGTCGGTGGCCTGCTCCAGCCAAACCAAGGCGATGCGGTCCGTCTCGTTTCGTACCACCGCCGCCTCCCCCGTCTCCCCCGGCCCCTGGGTCCCGTTCGCGTTCTCCACGGGCGGCCCATCCGGCGGGAGGTAGCTCAAGTGGGCCATCTCGATCAAATGACCCTCCCCGCGGGCCTCCAGGAACTGACCGCGGGAATAGGAACTCTGCACGGAGGACGGTTCATCCGGCGTGCCGCCCCAGAACACCCCCACCATGGATTCGTATGCGTCCTCACCCGTCCGGTTGCTCCACAGGAACGCCGGGTAGACGGCCCCGTGCCGGTCCATCACCCCGGACGCCCATTCCCCGTGGGCCGTCTTGGCCGGGAAACCGATCCCCGTGGGCTGGTCCGACCAGGAAAGCCCCGCGTTTTGCGACATGAACGAAGTATGCGTCACATCCTCGCGCGCATTCTCCTTCCGGCTCTCGTTGGCCGGGTTCCCGTGCAACGAGAAGAACGCGGCGAGGTCCGGGTCCTGTTCATCCACCGCCATCTGCACATTGCCGAAAAGCCAACCCACATCCGGTGTCAACGTGCTGCCCGGGATCACCCCGCCGCCGACCACCGGCGCCACCGTGTCATAAACACGAAGCGGGCAACCATGCAGGGTGAAACTGCTGCGGCCGTACATGCCGGGGGCCGCGCCCCCCGTCGCACTGGGGCATTCGAACTCGATCTCCTCCGCCCCATGAAACACCGCCACCGGACGCGGGGCAGCACCCGGCATGGACGTCACCCGGTGCCCGGGCAGGCTCTTGGTGGGCGGCTCGGTACCCAAGTCCGGAAGGTCCGCCGGTTCCAATGCCGTGGCGATGTCTGCAGGGTCTTCCTCATCATCGACCTGGGGCGCACCGGGATGGGATTGTCCGCCCCAGGATGCAAGCAGCAGCGCTACGATCAGCAAGGGGACAGCGAGCACCTGGTGCCGCTTACGCACTTCGGTCCCCTCCCGATCCTTTGCCGCCCCCGGCGGCCACGCTGGGTTTTCGCGACAAGGCGTTCTTCACCGCGGCGCGACGCGTCGCGCTGCCGGCGAACACCCGGTCCACCACTTCCCACAGATGGTCCATGAACACGATCTCGATGCGTTCCCGGTAGCGATGCTCCAACAGGACGTCGTCCCGGTTCGCCCCAGGCACCACGGCGGTCTTGTAGCCCAGGTCCGCCGCGGATTCCACCATCTGCGTGATCCCGTCCACGGCGCGCAAACGACCCGAGACCGCCAAGGCCCCCAGGACCACCGTGTCCTGCCGGATCGGCAGGTCTTCCAGCGCGCTGATGGACGCCACGCCCGCGGCGGCCCCCAAGGACCCGACCTGCGCCCCGCGCTGGGTCAAAAGCGCCTGCACGTGCACGTCGATCCCCGCGATGTCCGCCCCGCGAAGCCGCTTGAGCATCGCGTAGAGATTGTCCTGCAGGTTCTCATCCGCCTCCAGCCCGCCGCCCACATAGAGCCCGCCACGTTGACGATCGCTCGCCACGGTCGCCCCCGCCTCCACCGGCACCACGATCCCCGCCGGCTCCCCGGTCTCCCCGGTCCCCATGAACGTGCATCCCGTCGCCGTCCCCACGGCCTCACCCTGGGTCTGCAAGGCCTCCCGCGCGGTCATCACGTCGATCCCCCGCCGCGTCACCTGGTACTCCAGGCTCATGCTCACGTCCTTGGCGTCCAACACATGATCCACGGTGACCCGCTCGGCCCCTTCGTCCCTCGCCATGTCCCCGGCCGTTCGCACAAGCCCGCCCAGCTCCCGCAGCCGCAGCGTCAACTTCCCCGAGTGGCCGCTTCGCCGTTGCGCCTCCCGAAGCACCTCCGCGACCGCCGCCGCGTCGAAATGCGGGATCCGGCCGTCCCGGCGCACCTCCTGCGCGACGAACCGCACGAGCTTCTGCCGGTTCTCCGGGGTATCCTCCATCACGCTGCGCACGTACACCTCGTACCCGTAACCACGGATCCGCGAACGCAGCGCCGGATGCAGGCCCGTGTACTGGTCGTTCGTGGGCGCGATCACGTCCATGTTCCCCGCTGCGACCAGGACGAAATCGCACGGCACCCGGCCCGTACGCACCATAGCGCCGGAACTCTTGTCGCTCTGGCCCGTGATCGAATAGCTCTTGTCCTGCATCGCAGAAAGAAGCGCCTGCTGCGAATCCAGCCGCAGGACGTTGATCTCGTCGATGAACAACAGACCCTTGTTCGCCCGGTGGATCGCCCCCGGTTCCACCCGTTGATGCGTGGGCGTCTCCAGGCCCCCCGACTGGTACGGGTCATGACGGACGTCGCCGAGCAAGGAACCCGCATGGCTCCCCGTGGCGTCCACGTACGGGGCCGGCGACTTGTCCGGTGGATGCTCGATCATCAGGTGCGGAACCATCTTGGTGACCTTGGGACGCAACTGACGCGCCACGAAGATGAAGAAGATCGCCACCATGATACAAAGCGCCAACAAGATCAGACCCGTCGTGCCCCGCCCCAAGAACCAGAACCCGGCAGCCCCCAGACCCACCAGACCCAGAGCCAGCGTCCATTCGAGCACCCCCCACACGAAAGCCCACCGTCTCGCCCTCCGCTTCGCCGCATACGCATGCCTGCGGCCGTCTCCCCCCGGCAGCACTTCCACCCGAGGTTGGTTCGCGTCCTTGAAGTCGGGATGGATCAACACGTCGTCCATGCGCGCCGCCGGCAGGATCTCGGCCATGGCCTTCGCGATCATGGACTTGCCCGTGCCCGGGTCGCCCAGAAGCAGAAGATGTCGCCGTTGCCGGGCCGCCTTCTTCGCGACCCGCACCGCCTCATCCTGACCGATCACCTCGTCGATGAGGAATTCAGGAAGCTCGACATCCTCGGTTGATGTGATCCCGGCAGTACCGATCCACTCATGCGGATCGCTGGGCATCCCTTGCGGAGCGTCGCCGTTTGCCCCGTCGATGACGGCGTCAGTTGCGGTGTCCCCTTCGGCGAGCACCGCGTCCTCGGCGTCCTTTTTTGTTCGCGAAGGGTTTTGCTTGGCCATGGTCTCACGTGCGCAAAGAAGCGGCAACGGCCGCCTGGATCCCCGCCACAGACCGAGGCCTGTGGCTATTTTCAAGGGGGTGCCTTTCGGGGACTCATGGAGGGGCACCGGGGAAGCTAAGATAAGGGTTGTTGTGGTGCTGTGCGGTCTCCCGGGTCGAAAACCCGGGCGACTCGAACCATTGGACCCCGGCTGAAACCGGAGACGGCCCAGGCCCCTGGGCCCGCCGCCCAACGGTGCACTCAATACTCCGGCGGCGCGTACACCGTCAAAAAAAAGAGCGGGACCTGACCCACACTCTTGACCCAATGCCGCCCGCCGGCCGGAACGACGACCAACGTCCCCGGCCCGCCGCGGTGCGACGCGAATGGTCCCTCTTCATCCCGCTCCCACACACGGAACTCCGCCTCCCCCTCCACCACGTAAAAGACCTGATCGGAATCCGTGTGCACCTCCGGGGGACCCGCCTCCTGCCCTGCTGGTACCGTCATGAAACCGGTCTGCGACCGCGTCGTGCCATGGAGGATGCGGAAGAACGGCCCCTTCTCGGCGAGCAGGTCTGTCGCGTACAATGAACCGGCCATACCCGCATGCAGACGTGGGGGCTACCTGATTCCTTCGCCCGTGGGCAATCCAGCGGACCGTTCAATGACCCGGGTCGCCGCCTCGATGTGCCGGTTCGCCGAGAGCTGCGAACGTTCCATCCACTGAATCACGCCCCCGGAGTCGAGCACGAAGGTCGCGCGGCCCGCGATCAAGCCCAGAAACGGTTTCACGCCGTAATCCCGGGCCACCCCCTGCTCCGGGTCCGAGAGGTAAAGGAACGGGAGCCGGTGGTCCTCGCGCAACCGCGCATGGACGCGGGGCGACATGGGACTGATCCCGACGACCTTCGCACCGGCCGCCTTGAGCTCGGCGTGGTTGTCACGAAGACCGCACGCCGTCTTCGCGCAGACCCCCGTATCGGGACGCGGGACAAAGAAGACGACGAGCGGGCCGTCACCGAGCAGCTCCTCCAAGGTCACCGGTTCGCCGTGCGGGCCCGGCAGACGGAAAGCCGGGGCCCGGTCCCCCACAGACGGCGCCTTCGAAGGGCTCATGGCCGCGCGCAGCGGGCTGGAACCCAAAACCCTGCGCCCCGCGGCTGAAGCGCGCCGGCGCGGGCAGCCGAGAAGCCCGACCCAACAGAAGAGCGCCCTCCCGGCGGCCCCGAATCTTTAAATAGGGGACCTCCTTCGAGCGGCTCTGCCTGCGCGGGCTGCACCCATTTGGGTGGAGATTGGAGAGACGCCCCCGCGCCATCACAGGTGACGATCCCGCAAGGGGGAACCCCGATGGCCGAGAAAAAAGAGAAGAAAAAATCGGAAAAGAAGGTCGCCACGACCGAGGATGAGGACTTCAAACATCTCGTCCGGATCGCCGCGACCGACCTTTCCGGTCAAAAGCCTGTTTTGGTAGCACTCACCGGGATCAAGGGAGTCGGCACGCGGCTTGCCCCCCTGGTCGCCGACCGCGCCAAAGTCCAACGCGACGTGAAGATCGGCACCCTCAGCGACGAGGAAGTGGAACGCCTCGCCGAGATCGTCGACAACATCGTGGACGAAGTGCCCACCTGGATGCGCAACCGGCAACGGGACCCAGACAGCGGGGAAGACCTGCATCACGTGGGCCCCGAGATCGAGATCACCGTAAAGGACGACATCAACCGCCTGAAAAAGATCCGGGCGTACCGAGGTGTGCGGCACGAGCACGGACTGCCCGTGCGCGGGCAGCGCACCCGGGCGAACAACCGCTCCGGCATCACCGTGGGAGTACAACGCAAGAAGTGAGGTGTGACTTATGGGTGACCCAAAATTCCCGCGGCGACGCTACGACACTCCCTCCCATCCCTGGCATGCGGAGCGGATCGCCGCAGAAAAGACGCTCGTGCGCAAATACGGACTCAAGAACAAGAAGGAGATCTGGAAAAGCCAGACCCGACTGCGCGAGTTCCGTGGCGTCGCACGTGAACTCCTCTCCAAACAACACACACCCACGTCCCAAGTGGAAAAAGAGAGCCAGCAGCTCCTGCGGCGCATGAACCGCATCGGCCTCCTGGGCGACGGCGCCACGCTGGACGACATCCTGGGTCTCGACGTGGAGAACATCCTCACGCGCCGCCTGCAGACCGTGGTGTACCTGAAAGGGCTCGCCTCGACACCGAAGCAGGCCCGCCAGTTCATCATCCACGGCCACGTGTCCGTCGGTGAGAGACGGGTGACGGTCCCCTCCTACATCGTCACGAAGAACGAAGAGGAACAGATCGACATCAACCCGGAAAGCGCCGTCTCCGACCCGACGCACCCGGTGCGTGCACGACCTGAAGCGGTGCCCACCCCGCACGAAGAACGGGGCCGACGCGGCGAAGCGGAGAAAACACCCGCCGGCGAAGGACCCAAAGAGACACAGGAGCCCAAGGAGGCCCCGGCCGAGCGGACCGAAGGGTCCGGGCCCGGCAAGGCGACCGACGAAGGGCCTCCCGAGAAGACCCCTCCCACCGGAGGAGGTGACCGCTGATGGCCGCACACTGGGGCATCGCCCACATCTATTCGTCGTACAACAACATCATCATCACCGTGACGGACCTAACCGGCGCGGAGACGATCACCAAATGCACCGGCGGCATGGTCGTGAAAGCGGACAAGGACGAGTCGAGTCCCTACGCCGCCATGACCGCTGCATCCCGCGTCGCCGACGCCGCCAAGGAGAAAGGCTTCGAAGGGCTCCACATCCGCGTGCGCGGGCCCGGCGGCAACAAGGCGAAATCACCCGGGCCCGGCGCGCAGGCCGCAATCCGCGCCCTGGCCCGAGCCGGGATCCGGATCGGACGCATCGAAGACGTCACGCCGATCGCGCACGACGGCACCCGCAAGAAAGGCGGACGGCGCGGCCGGCGGGTGTGAGGAACCCACCATGCGTGAAATGCGCGAAGCGACCGAAGGGAGCCACCGAACATGAAGCTGGAAGTCGTAAAAATGGAAGACCGGCGCTGCATCCTGGACATCCAGGACGCCGCGCCCTACCTCATGAACACGCTACGCAGGACGCTCATCGCGGACGTGCCCAAACTCAGTGTGGACGAAGTGGTCTTCTACGACAACACGAGCGGCCTGTTCGACGAGATCGTCGCCCACCGCTTGAGCCTGCTCCCCGTGCCCACCGACCTGGAGGCCTTCGTGCCCCGCTCGGAATGCACCTGCGACAACGAAGGCTGCGCGAACTGCACCGTGCGCTTCACCCTCTCCAAGGAAGGGCCCTGCACCGTCTACTCCGGCGACCTGCAGGCCGAAGACGCGTCGTTCCACATCGCGGACCCGAACATCCCCATCGTGCAACTGCTGCAGAACCAGCGGTTGATCCTCGAGACCGAGGCCGTTCTCGGGACCGGCGCCCAACACGCGAAATGGTCTCCCGTCTCCGGAATCGGCTACAAGTACTGGCCCGGTGTGACCATCGACAACAGCAAGTTCGACGCCGTGACGAAACGCGCCGTGATCGACGCCTGCTCCACGAACAACCTCAAGGACGCAGCGAACAAGATCATCATCGAAGACCCCTGGAACTTCAACCTGAACGACGACCTGGAGACCGCCTTCGCGGAAGCCGCAGGGATCAGCGTGAGCGACCGGGACAAACTCGGCATCCGCATGGAACCCGACGACACCCGGTTCCTGTTCCGCTTCGAGACGGACGGCGCACTGACCTGCTACCAGGCGTTGAAGAAAGCGCTGCAGGTGCTCCAGGAGAAGTTCGACACCATGGGAAAACTCACCGTCACCATGGTGAAATGAAGGCCACGCACCTTCGACCTCCGCCCGTCCCACTCCCCCCCACCTCGACCATCCGCCAAAATCCCGAGGGCGCTGCCTGTGCAGGGATAGCCAAGCCCGGTCAACGGCGCTAGCTTGAGGGGCTAGTCCTTAGTGGTTCTCCGGTTCAAATCCGGATCCCTGCACTCATTTTCCTCCTAGAGCCGCCTTGTGTGAAAGCAGCCACCGCCACAAAGGCAAGGATTGGATTCCCTCCTCGGCTTCTGTTTGGGTTTTGGTAAGGAGGACGAACCGACCGTGCTGTCGCCTGGGAAGGGCACGCCGCAACGCCTGTAACGCTTCTTCCTCCCGGCGTGGAACCTCTTCGCCGTAGGTGACTTGGAAGGCATCGATCTTGCCCCCTTCCCGAGGAAGAACAAAGTCCACCTCATTTTTTCCATCCGTCCAGTACTGGACAGGGAATCCACGACTCGCAACCGAGACGGCGACGAGGTTCTCGACAAGACGTCCACGATCCTCCGACGTTGCCTGGGTGACGGCGTTGCGTAATCCGGTGTCCGCCATGTATACCTTGAACGGGGAATGGGCCTCCTTTTGAGGTTTGGGCGACCAAGTAAACCGGGTGCACCGATGGATCAAATAATTCTTTTCCAGTGCATCCACATAATCGTACAGAGTGTCGCGTGCGATCCCAGTGGCCCGATGGAGCGACGACATCGTGTGCGGGCGAGCAATCGTTTCTGCCAGGTAGGCGGCGAGGATTCTGAATCGTTGGACTCCGCGCACCTTCCGCTGGGCCAAGTCCCTCAGGATGATGTCGTCGAAGTAGTGCTGCAAACGACGCCGTGCCAAAACCGGACTCGATAGATTCGGCTCGGGAAACCCCCCAATCTTCACATATATCTCAAGTTGGTGGATCATGGTGTCATGGGTCTGGGTGGATACCGGCTGTGAAGTGTCATTCGGGACTTTCACTGGGATTTCATGGAATTCTAGGAACTCCCGGAAGTCCAACGGCTTGACAAGTGTCGTCAGATGTCGGCCGGTGAGCAGTGCTGCATGTTCACCGTGTGAAAGCGTGGATGTTGAACCCGTGACCGCGATGCGGACCGGCGCTTTCCGGTCGATCCGTGATCGTACCCACCGTTCCCACCCGGGCCGGTTCTGGATTTCATCAAGGAGCAGGTATCTTGTTCGTTCAGTACCTGCATATTGAGCGTGGGCCCGGTCGATCGCATCCAGATCGACGCCTTCAAGGGCAACATCCTCCAAGTTCACATAAAGGACTTCCCGGGGGTGCGCCCCCTCTCGGATGAGACTCCCCACGAGCTGATACATGAGGGTGGTCTTCCCCGAGCGCCGGATTCCAGTGAGGACAGCCACTTCGGGTTCCTTGAGATCCACGAACAGACTTGAGGTGATCGTCCGGGTTCGCCCATGCAACTCCGGTGGAACCGAATTTTCCTGCCACCACGGATTCAACTCAACCAACGTATCCAGCGCGGACAACAGGCGCACGTATGCTATTTTGCTTAAATAGTTGTCGTATATGAACTACAGTTCACTGTCAATATTGTCGTATACAACCTACAACTATATATGTAGCGTCTATAAATCATGCTAGCTATCATCATGGCCGCCCCGCAAGGGTCAGTGCTGCTTTCTGGTTTAGTTTCAAATTGTTTGGAACAATTTCCAGAGCTCTGACCGTCTTTCTAACCTCGATTGGTTGTAAAGGACCGGGGAAAAACCGGATACGCCTCGGCCGGAACAACGTCGACGGTTTCATCACCATATCCCTTGTTCTCGTCAGCTGCCGCTGACTCTTCATTAGGATAGTACTGAGAGGGGGCCCGGTTGGCCAGAGCCCTCAACAGCATCCAGGATGGGCCCAGGTTTCCATACGGTGTGAACCCGTGCCTAAACCGGCAGCGGCGGCACCATCCCCTGCACGGTGCGCACCATGTTGTGCCCTGCAAGCAGCGCCTCCACGGTCTCCGGGCAGGCGTCGCTGGCCATCCAGCTGCGCAGCGGCCAATCGGGATCGTCGCCGGGAAGCGTTTCCCCGGAGGCCCAGGCCCCGTGGTCCCACTCCCCCCAGACCTGTTGCACGCACCAGGAATAAGCCGTCATCCAAGCATCGACGTCCGCGGTCTCCTCAGGAGCCACCTCACCGGTGGCGTGGTCGACGATGCGCCGTACCTGTTCGTCCCAGTCGCCGAGCCGGCCCATGAACACCCCGTGGCCCTGCGTCCACACCATGGTCTCCTGGGTCCCTTCGACGGGGATCGCTTCATCCTGGACGGACGGATGGAAATAGGCGCCCGTGTGCTCGGCCGCCTGGAAGAGCGCATCCCGCAGCTCGTGGAGCGTGAGGTTCCCGTCCGCCACGGCGCAATCCGGGTTCGCGTCCCCGCACGACAGGCCGCCTTCCAGGATCACGCCGCCGCGTTGCATGCGCTCGCTCTCCTTGGCGGCGACACGAAGCCGATAGAGGGCCTCCGCGTACAAGCCCGCCGTGACCGGCGTCGCGTTCGACGTGCCACTGAACAGACCCTCCGCTGTGACCGTCGCTCCGCCCGCCGACGGGTACCCTTGACCGACACTGGCCACATGGACCGGTTTCGCATGACCCGTGTAGCTCGCCTGCGTCGTGGGATGGACCGCCCCCACGGTGACCGTCCAATCGGGGCCCTTCTGGCAACTGGCCAGCGTGGTCTGCGGTGCGGTGAACGTGTTCACCAGGCCGTTTCCTGCCGCCCAGAAGATCTGCTGGCCGCGCTCCACGGCTTGCTGGCGCCCGATGTCGTCGCAATCCACGATGCTGTCGCGGACGTTCCCCCCGACGGTGCTGCCCTCGTAGGAATGCGTCGTGACATCGATCCAGTCCTGCTGACGCACCCACTTTTCCCCGGCGGAGCCCGGGATGTCCACAAACACCAGGAGACAGTTCGGGCACGAGCCGTGGTAGTTGCCCACACTCACCGATGAGGCACCCCCGCCATGACTGCTGCTTGCGAAGCCGTCCCCGTCCCCCGACGTGATCAGGCCCACGATCTTCGTGCCGGGGATGTAACGCAGGTGCACCCCGTCGTCCGTGGTCTGCTCCATCTTCGCCCATTCATCCTTGTCCTCTTCGTAGAGCGCAGCGGGGTCCGCGTACGGGTCGTCCGCATCGAGCGACAGGTCCAAGGAGCCATAGCTCGCGAAGTCTGACGCCGCCGGGAAGCCGGGCAACCAGGACGAAGGGTCCTCGGAAAGCGGCAGGTCGTTGTCGGGGTCGTCCCCCCTGTGATGCGGCATGTGCGCCGCCAGGAAGTCCCAATGGTACGGGTTGATCTGCCAGTCCAGGACGGCCACGACGACCACGTCCTCGGGCGAACCGCCGGGCATCGCCCCCGGGGGATCAAGGTCGTCATCCGAACCGAGACAACCGGCCAGTCCGGCGCCCACGACCAGCATTGCAAACAGAAGACCCACGCGCATATGGGCGCGGAAACAAGATGGGCGTTTTAGGCCTTGTGGAAAACCAGTGACCGATGACGCCTCCCGGTTATATACGGGTCCCCAATCTTTTTTCTTTACCCGCCAGCAAGGGGACCTCCATGGCTCAGAAGCAGGAATACAGCGACCAGGCACGCGAGTTCATCAGCAAGGAAGTCAGCCACCTCATGAAGGACAAAGGCATGTCCCAAAAGCGGGCGGTGGCCGCCGCCCACGACATCGCGAAAAGAAAAGGGATGAAAGTCCCGGACAAGGATTGAAGCCTCCGGCACAGGCTCGCCGAACGGCTTCTCTCCTGAAGGAATCAGGGCTCACGCCGCGCTGACGATCACCACGTTGCGGACGCTGCGCACGTTCTTGGACGGGAACAGCAGGAAGCCGTTCTTGTCCTGCTCGTAGAGACGCGCGTCAATCTCGTCGCTGGGCTCCACGAGCACGTGCACGAGATCCCCGGTTTTCATGTTCACGGTGGCGTTCCGGACCGTGCCCAGATAGCTCCCGTCGTCGCTCATGACTGATTTGTTGCGCAGTTCAGACTCAAAAATCCGCATGGAATGGCCTCCTCGTGACTAGAGTGCAGGCCCTTTATCGCTGGGTCCTGTTCTTAAGCGTGATGAAAGGCCGCGCCTGCAAGACGTGGGGCTGGGCACCCGCGCCGCTGCCGCCCCCCTGCGCTCCTCCCCCAAAAGGGTCACGAATCGCATCCGACAGGCGCAGCTTATACGCTGGACTCGTTTTCCCACCCTGCGACGTGCCGCTGTCCTGAACGGCGGCCCGGTGCAGGTGTGATGGAAGATGACCGCTTATTGGCGTCCCGCGTTGCTGCTTGTGCTCACGATCATCGTCGCCTCCGCCGGCCAAGCCGCCGACGAGGCGAGGGCGCCCGCGGGCCCGGCAGGGACCACCGTGCCTCTTTCGGACCCCCTTGAACCGGTCTGTAGCGTCGCCTCGCCAATGCTCCCCTGCCAGTACTGGGCGTCCCGCCCGCCCACCGGGGGCGCCAACGAGGTCCATGTCGCCGTGAACCCGCTCGACCCGGACCACCTCCTCGTGGTCGCCAAAGACTACGGCTTCGGCGCGGACACCGTGTGCCGGCCCGGCGGCGCGCTGCACGTCGCCAGCGCATCCTACGTCACCAAGGACGGCGGCCAGAGCTGGGAAGTCGGCCGCGTACCGGCTCCCTACCCCGCCAACCCCGAGCCTTCCCCGCTGCCCTACAAATGCGGCTCGGACCCCGTGGCCGCCTTCGGGCCCGACGGGACCGCATACTACATCCTGCTCAACTTCGACTACGACGGCCCGCGCCACGGCGCGATCGGGGTCGCCCGCTCCCCGGACGGAGGCGTGAGCTGGCCCGCCGAAGACATCCGGCTGCTCCACACCTCCGGCGGCGACGACAAACAATGGGGCACCGTGGACAACCAAGGCCGCGTGCACGTCGTCTGGACCGACCTCTTTTCGGGTCAGATCCTCTACACCCGCTCAAACAGCAACTTCGATTTCGAGGCCCCAAGACAGATCGGCTCACCCGGCGGCGGCAACCCCGCGGTTACGGTGGCCGCCGGAACCGACGAAGACATCCACGTATACTGGCGCGCCGGCAGCCAGATCCGGTACCGCACGAGCGACGACGGCGGCGCCACCTTCGACGCCGAACGCACCGCCTTCACCGTCTCCCCCTACTCATCGGGCGGCACGCCCCGGTTGCCGTTCATGCCGCAGATCACCGCGGACCGCGACCCCGACTCCCCCTACGCAGGACGGATCTATGTCACCTGGCCGGACACACGGAACGGCGATTCCAGCGTGTACATGGCCTCCAGCGGCGACCGCGGAGCAAGCTGGACGGCGGCCACTCGGGTGGACGACTCCCAGGAACCCGGCGCCCGGCAGGTCATGCCGCAGGTCTCCGTCGCCCCCGGCGGGCGCGTGGACATCGCCTGGATGGACCAACGGGACGACGCAGGACTCGCACAGGGGACCTGGAGGACCTACATCTCCCACTCCGCGGACGCCGGGGCCACCTGGAGCGCGGACCTGGCCGCCTCGCGCGAACCGCTCGTGGAGGACTGGTCCCGGCATCAGGACGGCTCCGTCTTCATCGGCGACTACATCGGCGTCGCATCCACCGAAGACGCCGCTTACCCGGCCTTCCCCGCCAACGGGGCCGAACGCCTGCTTGAAGGGTTGCCCGTCGAGGACTTCCAGCGCGCCGACGCCTACGTCTCCCGCGTGGTGCCGGAACCGGCGACGCCCATCGGTGCCAGTGCGCCCCTTTCGACCGTCCACAGCACACCCGCACCGGCTCCGGGCCCCTACGAGTTCCAGGCGCCGCTGGAATGATCCGTAAACCGGAACACCGGTTCAGTAGCCGATTCAAACCGTTCACCACAACCCTTTCCAACAACAATGGAATCCCATGAGGTTGGATGGTGCGTATCGAGTGGACCGTTGCGGCCCTGTTCGCCATTGTGATGCTTGGCCCCGTGCTCGCGGGCTGCCTCAGCCAAGACACCCTGGAAACGGTCGCACCTGGTGAGCACTACCGATTCACGGATCGAGACGTGACCGAGACCAATCTGAGCGTCGAAGGGTCCTTCTTGATCGCAGAACACGGCATCCCCCTGTGCTTGACCCGTCAAGAAGAACTCTACACGACCCCTGTGGACCTCACGGAGATCCTCCCGGTCGATGTACCGGTACTGCTGAACGTGACCCTGCGACACCTTTCCCAAGAACCTGCCGATATCACTGGCTGGTTCGAAGGCGAGGGCGCCTGGACCGGGGAAACGCAGCGCCCGATCGGTGGAAATCCCTTGAGGTTCACCACGACAGCATATCGCCCCGACGAGGGGGCAAAGCTCCATTTCATCGTCGCCGGAGATATACCCAACACCGCAGCGGAGCACGAATGGGAACTCACCGCCCAGATTTATCCACTGGTGAAGTCAATTCCCAGTGCCTTCCCCGTCGCCTTCGAAGTCCACGAACCTGACACTCCACCCTTTTTCGACTCCCTCGATCGCAAGAATGCCTCCTTCCTCCTCTGGGCACCCGACGAGCGGTTCCTTGGCGCTTTCCACACCAACCGCAATGCCTATGCACCGGCCATCCAGGAGAACGGACCGGGACACTACGTGGTGTACGCCCCCACGTCAAAAAACCAACTGACAATCCACGCGCAAGAGGACACCCGGGCGCAACGACTCGAGGCGCTCCAAATTGCAGAAACCCACGGCCCCCTGAGCGACCCCGCCCTCGAGGAATGGGAAATGTGGGAGTTCGAACTGGAAAAAGTCCCGCTTGCGGCCGCCCTCGCAGTGCGAAGCAAGGATCCCAGAGTCTCATCATCTGCAAGTCCGCACTTCCGCCTGGAGACTCCGCTCGGCAGCGTCCTGGAAGACGATGGCTATTCTTTCCAAAATACCGGGGTGTCACTCGATGAGCAAGACCTCCGCTGGACCTTGGTCCTCGAGGCCGGCGACCCGGACCTCACCACGGGCAGGTACGAGGCCTCCTGGAAGTCATCCGGTCACTGGGCCGAAGCCACGCACGTCATCCTGGATTACGTGCGTTGAAAAAGCCCCCCGTCCTGGCCAGACCCCCACCGCGCCGGGTGTCCCGGCCGATGCCTTTTTCTCGACTCCGCCCCCCCTGGAACCCCGGCCATGCAGGAAATCGACGTATCCCGGTTCGAGAAACGGATCGCGGTCCGCAGGATGCGCAAGAAGGACATCCCGCACGTGATCGCGCTGCAGAAGAAGTGCTTCCCCACGATGGCCCCCTGGAAACCGGAGCAGTTGGAGAACCACCTGCGCGTCTTCCCCGAGGGGCAATGGGTCGTGGACCACGCCGGGACGGTGATCGGCAGCGCGTCCAGCCTGATCGTGGATTTCGACGAGTACGACACGATGCACTCGTTCAACGAGATCACCGGGAACGGGACGATCTCGAACCACGACCCGGAAGGCCAGAACCTGTACGGGATCGAGGTCATGGTGGACCCGGACTACCGGAACATGCGGGTGGGGGGGCGCCTCTACGACGCGCGGCGCAAGCTCGCGGAACGGCTGAACCTCAGGAGCATCATCATCGCCGGGCGGATCCCCGGATACGAGAAACACGCCGACACCATGAGCCCCAGCAAGTACGTGCGCGCCGTGCAGAACCAACGCCTCTACGACCCCGTGTTGACGTTCCAGTTGAACAACGGCTTCGTCGTGAAACGCGTGATCCCCGATTACCTGCCCCGCGACGGGCAGTCCCGCGGCAACGCCGTGTTGATGGAATGGCCGAACATCGACTACCAGCCCACCCTGCGCCGGCACATGAAGAC
This sequence comes from uncultured Halobacteriales archaeon, assembly GCA_964452895.1. Classification (GTDB taxonomy): domain Archaea; phylum Thermoplasmatota; class E2; order JACPAO01; family JAHWKR01; genus CAYVRY01. The sequence continues at coordinate 5,103 of CAYVRY010000011.1, read as the reverse complement.
CAGCCTGCCCGTGCGGGTGTGCGTGATCCAGTACCAGATGCGAAAGATCGCCGGGTTCGAAGAGTTCGCCGGGCAGTGCGAATATTTCGTCGACGTCGCCTCGAACTACGGCAGCGACTTCGCCGTGTTCCCGGAGCTTCTGACCACGCAGCTCCTCTCCTTCCTGGAAGAGAAATCGCCGTACGCCGCGGCGCGGGAGCTCGCCGCCTTCACGGACCAGTACGTGGAGCTCTTCGCCCGCCTCGCCGTGAGCTACAACATCAACATCATCGCGGGCACGCACTTCGTCCAAGGAGACGGCGAAGGGGAAGGGGACGACCTCTACAACGTGGCGTTCCTGTTCAAACGCGACGGCACCATCGAGAAGCAGTACAAGATCCACGTCACCTCCAACGAACAACAATGGTGGGGCACGAAGCCCGGCAACGTGATCCGTACGTTCGACACGGACAAGGGCAAGATCGGCATCCAGATCTGCTACGACGTGGAGTTCCCCGAAGTGAGCCGGATCCAGAGCGAACAGGGCGCCCGGATCATCTTCGCCCCCTTCTGCACGGAGGACCGCCAAGGGTACCTGCGGGTACGCTACTGCGCCCAGGCACGCGCCATCGAGAACCAGCTCTACGTGGTGACCGCCGGGACCGTCGGGAACCTGCCGGACACGGAGAACATGGACGTCCAATACGCCCAGAGCGCGGTCTTCACCCCCAGCGACTTCGCCTTCCCGCGCGACGGGATCGCCGGGGAATGCACCCCGAACGTGGAGACCGTGATCGTCACCGACCTGGACCTGGAGGTCCTGCGCCGCCACCGCCGCAACGGCACCGTGATGCAGCTGCGCGACCGGCGCCGCGACCTCTACACGCTGCGCGTCTCCAAAAAAGCCCGGGGCGACAAGGAGACCATGAAATCCGCCGCGCCCACGGAAGCCGAACCGGAACGACCCCGGGAAGGAGAGCGCTCCAAGGTCTCCAAGCACGGGTGAACCGGACCGCGCACATCATAACGCGCACCGGCAACAGTTGGACAGTTCCCTGACGGTGAAACGCCAGACCCGGGCGTCGGGTCCAACACGTTCACCAACAGACCTTTATTCCATAGGAGAAAGCAGGCTTGTATGGTGCGATTTCAGTGGCTGCCGCCAAAAGACAGGAAAAGAGCCTCCTGTTTATCCATCATGTGCGCGCTCGTCGCGGCGCTCTTGCTCTCGGGCTGCACGGGCGATGAGCGCTTGGACGACCCGGGTGTGGTGCCGGGCGACTCCTCGGAGGAACCCCCGGAGGAGGGCGGAGCGGCGGGGGGCACCGTGGCACCGGCCCATCATTTTGCGCCGGGCGACCCCGCCGTGGTGACGGTGGACGAGTCCGGTGTGTTCGGCTTGGCGGAGTATTGTTTCCCCGTGAGCTGCCTTCTGGGTGGCGAGGACGGCGATCATCGGGTTGAACACGACCTCAGCGACGACATCCCGGTGGGGGTCCCCACGACCATAGAACTCGAGTTGACCTACGACCAGGAGGTCATGGGAGGAATGATGCTGTCCATAGAAGCTGAAGACGCCCAGGTGTTCCATTCCTGGTCAAACTGGGACTCCGGAGAGGCGGAGGTGGGCATGGTGTTGCTGCGCGATGACCCGGGGACCACCGTGGCCGCCGTGGTCCATGCAAGCACCGCGGGTCCCCCGGTAGAGACCGAATGGAGCCTCCAGGGGCAGATCGAGGCGGATCCGATCCGGTTGCCATCAGCGGTCCCGGTAAGCATCCCCTTCACGGGGGGGACTTCGGGGTTCGTGGCAAGTGCGCAGGAGGCCGAATCCGAGTTCCTGGTCTGGGACCCTCAGGACGTCTTCCTCGGCCGCTATGGTACGGAAGGCGGCACGCACACGTTCACTGCGGAGTCCAAGGGTGACCATGTGGTCATGGCGGTGGAAGGGAGCCTGCTACTCAATGCGACGGGGGAAGACCCACAGCAGGGTCGCCTGACGGCACTGCCTGTATCCTGGGAACCGGTGGGGGACCTGCAGGACCTGGAGCCTTCAGGCAGCACAAGTTGGGAGTTCGAGGTCGAGGACGTGCCGGTGGCGGTGGGGCTTCGGCTGATCGGTGACGGGCTCTACCTGAACACGAACATGGACGTGGAGGTCTCCTCTCCCGAAGGAATCTTGTTCGAAGCAGAATTGATCTGCGGTCTGTGTTTGTCCGTGACGGACGGCGCGCCAGTCTATGAACAATGGAGCTCCGGCCCGGGCGACCCGGCCCACGTGCCGGGGACCTACACGGTCGAGGTGGAGCTGGAAGCGGGGGCCGTATTGCAGGGGCAGGCCTACTTGATCACTTATGCCCGATGACGCCTCGGGTCGCCCTTGCTGCAATCTGTTGCCCGTCACTTCTCCCCTCCCTCTCTCCTTCGCTTCCTCGCTTCCCTCCCTCGCTCCCCCTCTCCCCCTCTCCCTCCCTCCATCCGTCTCGATTCTCACCCTCCCGATTCCTTTTAACGGCTGATGGTGACAGTTGAACAGACTGCGGAAGGAAAAACGACCCCATGCCGGGTTCTGTCAAACAGGTCCGCCAGAAACCGTATATATGCAGTCCCCGAGCTGGCTCTTGTATGGTGCAGAAAAAGTGGTTGCTGGCCAGCGTGCTGGCGGCCTCCTTGTTCCTTGCCGGTTGTACCACAACCGACGCGGTCGACCCCGATTCCATGGACGACGAGGAGACACCGGACGGCTCCGGAGGCGAGGTCGCATGGAGCGAAGCCACAGGCCACGCCTTCACGACGGAGCCTGCCGCGAACACCTCGCTCCGCGAAGAGGGATCTTTCACGCTCGCCGACTACTGCCTGGTGGTCGCATGCTTGGCTGATGCCATGCTCGGAACGGACCAGTACGGCCATACCACCGACATCAGCGAGCACGTGCCCGAAGGGGTGCCGACGCTCGTGGAAGCGGAGATGCGGTTTGACGACAACGGCATCTACAACCTCACCATCGGCGCCCCCGGGTCCGAGATCTACTGGGTCGATTACGGCAGCGAAGAAGGGGTGCTCCAGGCGACCGCAATGGTCCTGCGCAGCGACAGCGACTCGGCCGTCGAGATCATCATCACGGCGGCTTTCCCCCTGCCCTTCTCCGACCCCCAGACCGAATTCCAATGGACGCTGCAAACGGAAATCAGCACGCATCCGCAATCCATACCCGCAGGCGCCATCGTATCGGTCCCGGTCTCTGAAGGGACAAAGGCCCTGAACTTCACCGCGCTCGACGGCACGGCGGAGTGGATCTTGTGGGACGGCGCGGACGCGCAACTGGCGCGCAACGAAACGGCGGGCACGCTGCACTTCATGATCCCGGACGATGCTGCACGCGAAGACGACTTCGTGCTGTACCTCCTGCCGGGATCCTCCCCCCTCCAACTCAACGCCACCGGCCCGGGACCCGTTTCCGGGCTCCTGGAACGGCTTGCACTCACCTGGGCCCCCGTGGGCGACCCGGAGGCCCTTGAATCCGGCGAGAACACCACCTGGAGTTACGACCTGGACAGGGTGCCCATCGCCGCCGGGGTGGGCATCGACTTCGACGAGGTCGTGGACAATGGAGACGCGCAGATCCGGGTCTCCTCGCCGCAAGGGACGATCCTGGACGCACAGACCGGTTGCTACTTCTGCACGGGGTTTGAATTCCGCGCCCAATCGGAAGCGGGCGACGCGGACCATGTACTCGGAACGTACACCGTTGACGCAACCACGACGTTCGGTGTCACGTTGGAAGTGCAGGCCTATTCGATCATTTACGAACGGTGAAACCAATGAAGGCGAGTCATACCCATCAACGGCGCGCAACACGAAACCGAAGCCGTGTGCGGACCCTTTCCGTGGGGTTCGTCCTGGTGATCCTCAGTGCGGCACTCGCGGGTTGCACCGGGAGCGACGACGTGGACCCGAACGGGGGAAACGCGGCGAAGGACGACAAGAACGCGGGCACGACCGGAGGAGAAAACGGCAACGGTGACGACGGAGGAAGCGAAGGACAAACGGGTGAAGCTTACGGTTTCGCAACCGAGAACATGAGCGCGCTCGACATGAGCGCATCCGGGTCCTTCTCGGCCACCGAGCACTGCCTGCCGGTCAACTGCTTCACGGACAGCGACACGCACCTCCACTTCGTGGACCTTGAAGAGATCCTGCCCGTGGGCATCCCCGTCTTGGTGGAAGTGGAACTGGAAAGCAACGCCGAGATCACCGCCGGCGTAGGCGGCCGGTTCCTCTCCGAAGGCGCACTGTGGAACCTCACGCCGGTACAACAATCCTCGTCGCAAGAATCAGTCATCGTCGCGCGGCCCACCGCGGACGCGAAACTCTACTATGTCGTCGAAGGCCTCTTCCCGAACCCCGGTGCAGACACGGAGTGGACCCTGCATGCCCAGGCGACCCCACGGTCCGGGAACATCCCAGAGGGCTTCGTCGTGGGCTTCCAGGTGGACGACCCGGACCGGCCTCCCACGTTCCACAGCACCCGGTTCACCGTCGGCACCTTCATGCTCTTCGACCCCGACGACGAGTATCTGGGAACCTACCGGACCGATTCAAACACGAGCATTCCGTTCGAGGAGAGCGGCAAGAGCGGCGAATACGTCCTGTTCGTCCCGTGGGACGAAGTGGCGCTCGAACTCAAAACACACCCTGAGGCCGCCTCGCCCCCGGCGCTGCGCCCGTTGGGCATCAGCCGCACGGACGGCGAATTCCAGGCATCCGTCCCGCAAAGCCCCGTGGAATGGGACTTCGACGTGGGGCCCACCGCGCTCGCCGTGGGCATCATGATCCGCGCGGAGACCAGCTACATGGCCACGGAAGAGCGCCTCTACCTGGAATCCCCGTCCGGCGTCCTGTTCGATGATTCGCTTTGCGGGTTCTGCATCAACGGGCTCGGCGCCTCCCAGAACACGTTGTGGTGGGATGCGACCCAGACCGTCGTCGTCCCGGGACAATACGAAGCCCGCTACCAGAACAACGGGTACGGCACCGAGGTCTCCGAAATCGTCTGGGACTATGAACGTTGAAACAAGCGGTTCACAGCAAACCGGCGGTACCGAAGACCCGCTCCACCTCTTG
>CAYVRY010000010.1:0-28870 GCA_964452895.1 uncultured Halobacteriales archaeon | reverse complement strand
CAGACCTTCTCGAGCCCGATCACGCTAGGCGAGGGAATCCATGAATTCGAATTCTGGTCTGTCGACTTGTTCGAAGGATTCGTTGAAGACAAGAAGACCCAGACCATCAAGGTCTCCCTCAACGACCCCACCGCCGAAATCGAGATCGACGAGGTCTCTGAACTCCCGGACGGGCAGATCGAACTGGGCTGGGACGCGGTCTCCGGCAAGACGGACCCGCTTCTCTTCGGGGAGTACAAGGTCTATCGCGGCGACGAAGGCGCGGAATTCGCGGATGCGGAACTCGTCTCGGAGAACGTGACCAGCGAATCCTACACCGACCGTCCGCCCTCCGACAACCCACCCCAATTGGGCGAGACCTTCACCTACTACGTGCGCGTGGCGAACGAGGCGGGCCGTCTGGGCCCGGTCTCGGACGCCGTGGACGGCCTCTCCGACCGCGTGGCTCCGCGGGTCTCGTCTTTCGACGTGGACCGCAACGAGCTGATTGAGGAACTCGGGGAGGACACGGTGAACGCGGACTTGACCGTGGAGGACGACGAGGAGAACCTGGACGACATCGACCGGGTGTTCCTGCGCGTGGTCGATCCGTTCGGCAACGAGGAAGCGGAGGTGAACATGACGGGTTCATCGACTTCCTTCAGTGCGGCGTACACCGAGTTCGACACGTGCGGCGTGTACAGCCTTTTCGGCATCGCTTCAGACGCGATCGGGAACGAAGGACGTCTCAACGAATCCGTGCGCTTCGTGGGGCTCGACGTGGATGCACCACAGCTGCAGGGGATGGCCTCTGAGATCCAGCAAGGCCAGGACCTGAACGTGACCGTGGTGGACAACTGCGCCGGTGTGGCATCCATCGCCTACTCGATCAACGACGGCGACCGGCGCGAAGTGAACGTACCATCACGCCAGTTGACCGACAACTGCTCGATTGGGCCCTGCGAAGTGGCGTTCAAGATCGCCGCGAGCCGCCTGGTGCCCGGTGAGAACCGGATCACGTTCGAGCTGACGGACGCCAACGAGACCGCGAACCTCGCTACGATTCGCCACACGGTGACGATGGTCATCCCGGACGACCCTGAGGTGGAAGACCCGCCCGTCCTGGATGCTGCGCACGCGAAACTGGTCGAGCATGGCGGGACGTTCTCGTTCAGCGTCTCCGGCGGGACGCCCACGAGCATCGAATTCGAGGCAGGAGACGTCGACCTCGGGGACGTGATCGGTGGCTTGACCCGTTCCACGGGCCGCGTGCGCGTGGACATCAGCGACCTGGAGTCCGGGCCGCAGACGGCGACGGTGACCGTGACGAACGCGTTCGGTACGGACACGGCGGATCTCAGCTTCTACATCCTGGAAGAAGGGATCCCGCTGCCGCCCATCAACGTCCAGGTGAGCAAGGACGACAATGGGCGGCCTGTGATCAGTTGGTCGCCGAACCCGGACAGTGAAGTGGAAGTCGGCGGTTACCTCGTGCACCGGGCCGCCTCGCCCTGGCAGGTGATCGCGGTCACGGACGCAGAGACGGACACCTACACGGACACCACGGCCAGAGGCGGCCAGAGCTACCGGTACACCGTCACTTCGTACGGGGCGAACGGTGAAGGCCGCCTGAACGAGGGCGACGACTCCGAGGAGAGTCTGGCCTGGTTCCAGGGCGTGGACGCGACGACGTTCGACACAGACGAGATCGACAGCGGGATCCCGCCCGTCGTGTTCTGGGTGATCCTGATCGTGCTCGCGGTGGTCGTGGTCGTGTCGCTCCTGTACGTGAACCGGCGGCAGATCTTCGGCTCGAAGGCCGAGGAGATCTACGCGGAGGAATACCCGGACGAGGCGGAGACCCCCTTCGGGGAGGAACGCCACATGATCCGGTGCCCGAACTGCAGTGAAGACTTCCACGTCAGCGGGGAACGACCCGTCGTCACGGACTGCCCGAACTGCGGCCGCAAAGGGATCCTGCGGTAGATAGGTAATGGATTTCTTTTCCCTTTCTCTTCCATCTCTTTTTAAGCCTCCTTCGTTTGGCGACGCCTCTGAAATCCATCCAAGAGACGAATCGCCTGTACTGCACGTAACGCCTATATGCGTGCCTGGCCAATGCAGGGTCGTGGATGTGACCATCCGGAACATCGACGAGCATGCCTACCAGCGCCTCCTCACATGGTCAGCCCATCAGAACCTGGGCATCGGTGAGGCCCTGAGCCGGCTCGTCCTGGAGCATGCCCAATTACTGCAAGATCCGAAACGCAAGAGTTCAATCTGGTCGCTGGAACCCTGGGACTGGGGTCCAGGCACAGAGGACACGAGCGAAGGAATCGACAGGATCGTGTACGGCGAGATGCAAGAATAGACTGCTTCGAACTGACTGCCTGGAAGTCCCGGAAGAGCACGCTCGACGACCAATCCAAGCGATTCCACCATCCGAATACTCTCACCCACCCCGTGAAAACCGATAAAGGACCACCCCATGACCGCCCGCGTGGCCCGCCGCGGAACCCTGCACGACTTCATCGGAGACCGCCCCGAACCGGCCCCCAAGAGAACCGGGGACCCACCTCCAAAACCCGGCACCGGCGAGGCCAGCGGCGAAGTGCTCTCCGTGAAGGAGCTCAACCGCCGGGTGCGCAGCCGGATGGAGGCGGACCCTGCGCTGCAGGGGCTCCATGTCTCCGGGGAGATCTCCAATCTCTTCGTCTCCGGGGCCGGCCACGCCTACTTCACGCTCAAGGAGGACGGCGCCGAAGTGCGCTGCATCATGTGGCGCGACGCGGCGGCTCGGCTCAAGTTCGAACCCGAGGACGGCCTCGCCGTCTTGGCCTACTGCGACGTCACGCTCTACGAGCAACGCGGGCAGTACCAGTTGCGCATCGCCCGCCTGGAACCCGCCGGCGAAGGGCTGTTGTGGCTCAAACTTGCCGAGTTGAAGAAGAAGCTGGAAGACGAAGGCCTCTTCGATCCGGCCAGGAAGCGCCCCCTGCCGAAGATCCCCCGGCGCGTCGGCGTCGTCACGAGCCAGGACGGAGCCGCTCTGCAGGACATCCTGAACGTCCTGACGCGACGCGCGCCTTACCTGGAACTCGTCATCGCGGACGCCCGCGTGCAGGGACGCGAAGCCGCCGGCAGCCTGATCGCTGGCCTGAGGCGCATCGAGAAAGAGAACGTGGACGTGGTGATCATCGGACGCGGCGGCGGCTCCCTGGAAGACCTGTGGGCGTTCAACGAAGAAATCGTCGTGCGCGCCGTGGCCGCGTGCCCGGTCCCGGTCATCTGCGCGGTGGGTCACGAGACGGACTGGAGCCTGAGCGACCTGGCCGCGGACTCCCGCGCCCCCACCCCGTCGGCTGCCGCGGAGAACGTCGCCCCGTCGATCTGGGAACTGCACCAGAGCCTGGACCACCACGAGAACCGGCTGGCCCGGCGGCTCTCGGCGCGCCTGGAGGTCGCCCGGCACCGCCTGGAAGCGCTCACCGGGCGGCCGGTCTTCAAGCGACCCAGCGGACTCGTCGAACCGCAACGCCGCCATCTCGAGAACCTGTTCGCCCGGTTGCCGCGTGCCACCCGCGGACGATTGCAGCATGCGCGCAGCCGTTTTGACTCTCTTGCGCGGCGACCCGTTCTCGCACGCGGCGAGCGCCTGATCGAAACGCGTCGAAGCAGCGTGGAGAACCTCGCGCTTCGCCTGCCGAAGACCGCCGGGCAGACCCTTGCCCAGGCGCGGGCCGAGACCGGCCGGTATGCCGGACTGCTCGATGCGCTCTCCCCGCTCAAGGTGATCTCCCGCGGCTACAGCGTGGCCACGAAGAACGGCCACGTGGTCAAAAAGACCCAGGACGTCAAGGAAGGCGATCCATTGGAGATCCGGATCACCGACGGGACCATCGAATCCAAAGTGACCGGCAAAAGGAGGAACCCAACGTGACGAAACAACCCAAGCAGACCGAGCAGCAACCGCCGTCGTTCGAGGATTCGCTCACGCGACTGGAAAAACTCGTCGCCGAACTCGAAGAAGGCGAACTGCCGCTCGACGAAGCGATCGGCCGCTTCGAAGAAGGACTCAAGCTCGTCAAGACGTGCCGGTCCCGCCTCGAGGAAGCCGAGTTGAAGGTGAAGAAGCTCATGGAGGAAGAGGCGGAGAAAGGGGACGGGAAAGAATAGGTCGCCTCAGCTCATACGGCTACGTATTGAACCTCGACCGGCCCGGAGACACCGCAGGCGGTGAAATAGACGCGCTCCGCGTCATCGGGAACGGTCCCCACGATGGGTTGGCCGGGGCTCTCGGAGAACGACTCCACGACCTCGAATCCGCCCTCCACCGTGGCGAACTGGACCCGGTAATCCAGAATGGCTTCCTCCAGGTCGCTCGTCATGAGAGCGGCGAACGGGCGGCCAAGCGACTCCCCGTCCACATCGATCCATTCAGTGAAAATCCCATTCAGCGGTTCGACAATCTCGCCGGCGAGGGCGCAATAGAGCGGGATCGACGCCATCCAACCTCCCGTGTGCTCCTGCGTGATCCCGAATCCCCCCGTCACCGTGATATCCAGTTCGGCAGGACGATCATCGTCGCCGACATACAACCGGGCCGTGAAATTCCCCGGCATCATGTAGACGTGCTCGACCATGGCCGGAAGCTCGTCGCCGGTCTCGGTCTCGCCGTCCCCCAGGTGGAGCGTCCAGTTCACGTCCTGGTCGCCGTTGTCAAGGGAGAAGGTCACATTCAAGGGAGCTGGCCCTTGGGTCACATCGGCCAGGAGCATATCGACATCTTCGACGGTATCCACCTCGCCTTCACCAAAGAACAGGCAACCGGAAAAAGAGAACGCGAGGGCGAGCAACAAGGGCAGTAGTTTCATCGTCATGGGGAGTCTCCTCGAAATCAATCAATGGCGCTGCGCCGCAGGCCGCCACCAATGGACGAAGGGGAGCCAGCGGGGGTTATAATGGTTGCTGGCGGGTTGTCAAACGGGCAGCAGGAAGTACAGGCAAAGTCGGTCAGGAAAGGAAAGAGGAGGAGGGAAGAGATGCAAGTGTGACATTTCTTGCCTTAGGCGGTCAAAAGGTCGCCGTCGGCCAGTTTGAGGTGGGCAGGGAATTCTTCAGACCCCCAGATCCACTCCACCGGGAATGTGCCGCAGTCGACCCCCGAGGTCCCGAATTGAAGCCCAAGCCCGTCATATTCCCCCTTAATCGGATCGAATTCGAACACGACCCCCAAGTATTCACCAAGGCCGGGCTCCACGAAGGCTCTAGAGTCTTCTGCTATGATGGATTCGCCTTCGCCGTCAAAGAGATGAGCGCGCAAGGAGCAGATTTCGTCCTGGGTGTTCAATAGGTTCGTGGAATCCACGAAAGCGGTCAGTCTTACCGTCCCGCCGGTCAATTCTACGCCTCCGTCGAATTCGAACGTGGGGACAAAGGCGCTGTTCCAGAAAGTCATGTTCCAAGAACCCGCTGTTATGTACGTCGTTTCTTCTTCAGAGGTCTCTGGACCCATGCCAAATATGCGGCCGTCCGGATCGTCTGTCACTATGACGTTTGAACCGTCGCCCTTGAGGTGCATAATGGGCGCCGGCGGGAGGTCCTGGACCGTCATGTCGAGGTCGGTTGTCGTGGGAACTTGTCCGTCGTCGACCGAAAAGGCCACGGTATAATTCCCCGTCGTCTCAAATGTATGTTCTACAACCGCCGGAAGTTCACTACCCGTGACCGCATCACTCCCGTCCCCCAGGTCCAGGGTCCATGTCAGCTCGTCCTCGTCCGGGTCGGAACCGTCCAGGCTGAACTCGACGTGCAACGGTGCGGGTCCCGCGGTCACGTTCGCTGCCATTGAAGCGGTGGGTGCTTCGTTGGTGGTCCCGTTGCCACCTCCGCCCCCATCGGTGCCATCATCGTTCTTGCCGTCGCCGTCTTTGCCGTCGCCGTCATCGTCCTTGTCGGCGTCTTGGTCATTCAGCTCGTCATCGTCACCAAAAATCCCGAGGCAACCGGAGAAGGCGAATACAAGGGCGAGCAATAGGGGCAGTAGTTTCTTGGTCATGGGAATCACCGGGTTGGGGTCCCTGATGCGGCTTGGCCGCGGGGACCTATCCATACTTGAACGAAGCCCCTTGTGCCGCTTCTTAAGGTTTCTTGGCCGGTCCTGGGTCAAGGGCCCCTCTTGAATCCAGACCGGGGCAAGACCGGCCGACTCTCAACATCTCGCCGAAAATCCCCCATGGTCTGCCCCTGGCGGTTCCCATCGGCGCCTGGAGTGGTAATCTTGATATGCCGACATCCTCGTGCCACCCTGGATTTTGATGCAGTGGTCCCAGGTGGCGGTGGCGTTCAGTCTGGTTCTGGTGACGGTGCTGGGGGCTGCGGCGGTGGCCGATCCGACAGGGGCGGGGGAAGAGGCCGGGCCGATCCTTCTGGAGCTCCATTGCCGCAGCGATGGTGCCGACGTGCGTTCCATGGAACACGAGTATCTGGAACAAGGATGTTGGGGGCACCTGGGGATCCACACCTATTTCGTCGGGCAAGACGCGGTCTATGAACTGAAAAACGGGACGGGGACCGCGTTCAGCGTGGAACAACAGTTCTCCCCGCCGGTGGAGGACTTCAGCGTGCAGTCATCGTGGCCGCCCCAGATCCTGACGCCCATGCCCATCGAGACGAGCATGGACGGGCTCCAATGGACCGAGGTCGCCCAGGCGGAATACCGGTTCGTGGGGTTCACCGAGGGCGGGACGAGCCTGCGCCAGGAGGTCGTGTTCGAATTCCAGGCCGACGAAGGGAACGAGTTCCGGTTCCTGCGGATCCGTCAGCCGCTTTCCGCAGGGCAAGGCCTTTCCGGGTACATCGACGCCTCGGAGATGACCCTTCTGGTCACACAAGTCGGTCCTGCCCCGACGCCGGACCTGAGCGAACAGGAGAACGTCCACAAGTCGTGCCTCGATGACATCATGGAAGCGGTCTGGTTGGCCCACCCTTGCTGGTACGGCGGGATCAACCGGTGGGACTCGCCGAGTTTCTTCCACACCTACCCGCTGGGCAACGCGACCCTGGAGCGCGTCGAAGGGACCGCGCTGTTTGAATACTGGCGACCTGAAGACCCCGGCACCTGCTGTGGGCAGTCCCTGATCGGCGTGCTGGACGGGCCCGTGTTCCTGCAATCCAGCACGAACGGGGAGAACTGGCAGGAACTGGCGAGCTTCGACGCCACGTACGGCGTCCCGCTGGAGTTCTCCGTGGAACTCGACCGTCATGACGCGAGTTTCCTGCGGCTCGTCTCCGACAAGCACCCCGGTTACTGGAACCATCCCGCCCTGAAGCACCCCGAAGCCTACCTCGTGCACAGCGAGTTGAGCCTGAGTGGGTTGATGCCCGAAAATTAGATATACGGGGCTATACGCATATGGTAGTATATGACGAAGCCGGTGACCTTGAGTGACCGGGCGTTCCAGGAGTTGCGCCGGGAGAAAAGAGCGGGCGAAAGCGACAGCAAGACAATTCTCAGGTTGATCCGTCAAGCCCGATTGGCACAACGGGACCCCGCCTCGTTTCTAAGGCACAAACTCCAACGTCGGGTAAGTGCCGACGAGCACGAACGACTGATTCAAGAGTCCCGGGAAGCCGATCATCGCGATCCGTGGGGGGAGTAGGATGCCCGTACTGGACACATCCTTTTTGATCGACCTGGACAGACGCCGCAGTGAAGCCATTGACGCCTTGAATCGCCTGAAAGGGACCGACCTCATCGTGCCCGCCCAGGCAGCCACCGAATTCATCGCCGGCTACGATGATCCCTTGGCCGCCTTGAGTGTCCTGCAGGCAAGCTTCCGTCTGGTCCTCCCTGATGAAGACCTACTCGTCATGGCCGCCCAAATCCGTCAACGAGCCCGCGACGACGGGAAGCGGCCCGCCTGGGGCGACGTGCATATCGCAGCCGCCACCCACCTGAGCGCGACCTACATCGTCACCGCCGACAAGCGACATTTCAGGGCGCTGGATTGCCGCCTCTGGGACTACCGCAACGAGGACAGCCCTCCGGATGAACCCGGCAGCCCCGAAACGATCACGTGAGACACTGGGACACGCCCTTCGAGCACCGGATGGGTCTGATCATCAAGACCGCTGAGCACCACGAAGACGAGATTGTTCGGGACGACAAAACCCGCAAACTTTCACCGCAAGAGATCGAGGCCTTCCAGGCGGGAAGTTCCGATTGGGGAGTCGAGACCAAGGAAGAGGAAATCGATGACATCCTGTCCGGTGGAGAAGATGCCGCTTGAGGATATTCAGGTAGTCAGGTAGCCCCGTCATTCGACCTTTCCCCGCTGCAAACACCTAAACCACCAACGCCCCTCCCCCCAAGCGGGCATGGCCGAGAAAAACGACCCGCAAGCCGAACAGGAGACCCTCAAGCGGCTCTCCGGCAACGAGAAGAAGGTCCTGCTGGCGCTGAAGGACCACCCTGGGGCCACGGCGGATGAACTCGTCGAGCCCACCGGGTTCGAGAAGGCCCAGGAGGTCGTCAACGCGGCGAACTGGCTCGTGACCAAAGGCCTTGTCGCGGTGGATGAGGAGACCCGGTTGCACGCGCGGCTCGCCGAGGAAGGCAAAAGCCACGCACAAAACGGCTTGCCGGAGCGCCGGGTGGTGGATGCGCTCGCCAAGATCGACGGGGGACGCGCCTCACTGCAGCAACTCGTCGCAGACGGGGCCATCGCGAAAACGGAATCCGGCATCGTGATCGGCTGGCTGAAAAGAAAAGGCTGGGCGCAACTCGAAAAGGGCGAAGAGGGACCCGAAGTGGTGCTCACCCAAAAAGGACGAAAGTCAGAGCCGGGGCAGGACGAGAAGCTCCTGGAAACCCTGGCCAGCGGTGAACACCCCGTCGACTCATTGGACGAAAAGGCCTACAAGGAGCTCAAAAGCCGCAAAGGGATCCTCGTTGAACGGGAAGCCTCCACGCGACGGTACACGTTGAACGACGCCGGCCGGAGACTCGCCGAATCCGGCATCCAAGTGGATGACGAGGTGGGACAGCTCACCCCCGAGATGCTCGCCACGGGCGCCTGGCGCGACCAGGCCCTCAGACCCTACGACGTGGACATGCACGTGCCCACCCCGTCCGGCGGGAAACCGCACCCACTGAACCTGCTCATCGACGAGATCCGGGAGGTCTTCGTCGCCATGGGGTTCCAGGAGATCGCCACGGACTACATCGAGAACGCGTTCTGGAACATGGACGTCCTGTTCATCCCGCAAGGCCATCCCGCCCGGGAGATGCAGGACACGTTCTACCTGGACCACCCCGGACGAAGGCCAGCCCCCGAAAATCTGGCGGCCGTGATCCAGGACGTGCACGAGACCGGCGGCGGACTGGGCTCCACGGGATGGGGCGGCCAATGGTCCCGGGAGGAATCCGAACGCACCCTCCTGCGCACGCACACCACCGTGGGCACGATCCGTTACCTGCACGATCATCCCGAGGAGCCCTGCAAGGTGTTCTCCATCGGCCGGGTCTTCCGCAAAGAGACCATGGACGCCACGCACCTCCCGGAGTTCCACCAGATCGAAGGGATCATCAAGGAACCCACCGCGAACTTCCGAAGCCTCGTCGGCATCCTGCGCACCTTCTACAAACGCATGGGGTTCGAAGACGTGCGGTTGCGGCCCGCCTACTTCCCGTACACGGAACCCAGCATGGAAGTGGAGGTGAAACACGCCGGTAGCTGGATGGAGCTCGGCGGCGCCGGGATCTTCCGGCCCGAAGTCACCCAACCCATCGGCGTCAAGGAGCCCGTTTGCGCCTGGGGCCTCGGCCTGGAACGTCTGGCCATGATGCGCTTCAACCTCGCCGACATCCGCGACATCTACCTCAGCGACGTGGACTGGCTACGCTCGGCGCCCTTGAGGCAGCGGTGAGCGGACCAAAGCCCAGCGGGGGCCGGGCACGACCTACTCGCGTCCGTCCAGCGTCTTCCATCTGCGCCACCCGGCGAACGCGGCGGCGCCGGCTGCAAGCACAACCGCCGCGACGGCGTACAGGACACTCCCGAGCGTCGAGCGCGTGACCTCCGGGGGGTCCACGTCCGAGGCGGCCGGCTCGAACGCGAAGAGATCGGGCAGGAAGGTGAAATTATCGGGGATCGTTTCAAAATCACCACACTCCCTGGATCCCACATCGAGGATGTCATCCAAGGCGTAGCCGTATTTCGCGTCGAGGATCTCCGCGGCGGTATGATCCATTGCAAGCATCTGGATCGGCTCTTGGGGAGGGCATGCGACGTAGGTGAGCACCTGCTCCCATTCCGAATCCAGGAAATTCAACGTCGTCGGGTCCGAACCGGAATGCATCGTGCTGGACCCTGCGTTGAACTGGTCCTCGGCGGTGAGGTTCGCCGCGCAGTCGTCCAGCTCCGTATGGCAAAGACCCAGCGTATGGCCCAGTTCGTGGAGGATCGTGTGTGTCAGATCCACCGAATCCACGTCGGCGCCCGCGTTGGACGAGTGCAAAATCTCCCCCGTGTCCAGTTCCAAGCGCGGCGCCGTCTGGAACCAGTCCGAGTCCCAAAGCAACCAATAACCGTCCCCGCGAAGGTAGTATTCGCCCGATGAATCGATCCCGCCATAATCGAAACCGTGGGCCTGGATCAATGCTTGCTGGTCGCCGGCGATGATGCTCTCCAAGAACGGTGAGAAGCCGATAACGTCCCCGTTGAAGTTGAAGTCCACCATGGTGTGCGCGCCGTAGTCTACCGCGGCCAGCATCCCCCGGATCGGTGCCGCGCCCAAATGAAGGACCTCGCTTTGATCGTGCTGAGGGTTCATCACGACGGTGGTGACGTACGGATTGCCCGAATGTTCCGCCTGGTCGAGAATGTCCTCATAATAGTTTGAGTACCGGGACGGGATGATGTGGGGCCGCTGTTCGGTCGGCAGGCCCACCCGGGTCTCCACCCAGTGGACCTCCAGGTCGCTGTCTCCTTCCATGTACAGTTCCACGGATTCGTAGCTTGGAGTGAAGTCCAGCCAGTCATAACGCCCGGAATCCGGGCCGTACACGCGAACGAATTCGATCAACAGGTCGGGGTGATCCGCGCTCGGCTCGAAGGGGCCCCAATCGATGAGCCCGGTGGACGCCTCCCAGGCATCCGGGATCCCGTCTCCATCCTGGTCCCCACTGGCTTGTTGGCCTTGCTCGTTGAAGGTCCACATCACCGAATCATACAAGCTGGCGTTGAACGAATCCGGGTTCAAGGGGTCGAACCGCGTGCCGAATTCCACTCCGTCCTCCAACCCGTCGCCGTCACAATCCACCAGTTCCACACATGCCTCGTTGCGTTCTTCGCCGTCCAGGACTCCATCGCCGTCAAAATCCGGTTCACAACGATGAGCTTCCGGTTCCAGGTGGTCCGGGCGCCCATCTGAATCATCATCCACCTGCCGGAGCGCCGGAATCCCGTCCGCGTTGCAATCTGTACGGGGCAAGAGGCTCTCTTCCAGGTCTCCGAACCCGTCCCCGTCCGTATCCGGGTCGGTGACGTTCGACCCGAGCTCCGTTTCCCGGCCGTCATCGATGCCGTCCCGGTCGGTGTCCGCCTCGAGCGGGTCGAAGCCCCGGGCGGTCTCCCAGCCGTCCGCAAGTCCGTCACGGTCCGAATCGTCGCGGAACACGTCGGTATCGTGTTTCCATTCCTGCGAGGTCTTGAGACCGTCACCGTCAAGGTCCAATTGTGTCCAGACCAGGGTGCTCACAACGAACAGCGCCAACGCAGACAATGCCGCTACAAGGGCCACGCTCTTGAGCCGTTGGTTTTTGGGACGCGCATCCGGCGCGGGAGGTCGAGGATCCGCCCGCGGGGTGGTTTGCGCGTTTGATGGGGCCCCAAAACCACAGCGTGGGCATTCTGGCCAACCAGGGGCCTCCCGTTCGACCTCAATTACCTGCCCGCACTGCGGGCAATCCAATTCACTCAACGAGGCACCACCGTCATCACGGAGCAAGTATCAAACCTAAAACGTTTTTGGGGGCAGGTTCGAGCCAGAACCGAACCAAATCGAGGCGGGTGGGCCTGGCGGCCGCTTACAAGACGTGAAGCCCAGGCACCACTCGCCGGGTGTTGCGCAGGGGTCGTTTGAGCGGCCTGCCGTTTCAAATGAAGTCGCTTAAATACAAACGGCCTGTTCGGAGCATCGGCGGGCTTGGATGCAGGTGAGAAAAGGTGCGATTGCGGGCAAGAGCAGCGGCGTGACGATGGTCCTGGTGCTGAGCATCATGATGCTCGTTTCCGCAAGCGGTGCCAGCGCGATGTTCGACGAGGGATCCCAAGAGCCGCCGGTCCAGGGCGCCGGCGTGCAGGAGGGCACCGTGGAACATTACAGTTGGACCGGCATGATCGGCTGCAGCATCAGTTACCCAACGGGATTCCAACCATGGACCTGCCCCGACGAGAACAACGACCGGGAGCACAATTTCACCGTGGGACCCGGCCTGGAGACCTTGATCGTGACCATGGAATGGGAATCCTCGACCGTCTGCACGGCAGACCACCTGCGCCATTGGTTCTATGCGCCCTCGGACGCGGAACGACCCGCCGTGCGCGAGGAAGGGACCAGTCCCATCGAATACCGCGTCGATGCCGGCGACAGCATGGACTTCCCGTTCGAAGAGATCGCGGAGCCCACGGAGTTCCGGTTCAAGGTCTGGGGCCCCGCCAGCGGGGCAAACATCTGTTACCAGCAACCGTTCACCGTGGACTATGAGCTGCACTACGGCGAACGGCCCGGTGAGCCGCCCCTGGTGGGTTGGCCCGAGCTTGAGGACGCACAGATCCGCCCCGGCGTGAACATCGTCGGCGGTGGATGCACGGCGAACTTCATCTTCTCCTCTCCGGACAACGAGACGTTGTACATCGGCACAGCCTCCCACTGCGTCGGCGGGCGACAACCGGGGAGCTCCGTGTCGGTCGGCGGTTTCGGCGCCGGGATCCTGGTCTACTGCAGCTGGATGCACATCCAGGGCACGTCCACTTGCCCCAGCTCGGACACGTTGATCGACGGGAACGATTTCGCCCTCGTCGAGATCAGGGACGACCATCGCCACCGGGTCCACCCGGCCATGCTGCACTGGGGCGGCCCCGTGGGGATCGGCAGCCCGCCCTCCACGCTGAGCAAGGTCCACACCTACGGCAACTCCGGGTTGAACCCCTCCCCGCTCCTCTCTCCCATGGAAGGGTACACCACGGGGTCCTCCGACGTGACGACGAGCATGTACACAGTGCGCCCCGGGGTGTTCGGCGATTCCGGCAGTCCGGTGACCCGCGCCGACGGGCAGACCGTCGGGGTGCTTGTGGCGATCAACCTGGTGACCGGGCAGAACGTGATCGCGAACCTGGACAACGCCCTGAGCTACATGGAGGACCGCACGGGGATCCAGGTGGAACTCAAGACCTGGCAACTCCTGAACGACCCGCTCATCCCCGGCGAGTGACGTGGGCCGACAGTGGACATGTATACCTTGGCTTCCGGCGCCTTTATATTGTAAATCCCGTGGGTTCGTCCATGGTGAATGGCATGAACCGGGTGGGGCCTGTCCTGCTGCTGGTGATCGTCGCGAGCGCGTCGTTGGCGGGCTGCCTCTCGGATGACGCGGACCCGGTGAACGCGGACGATCAGGCGGACCAAGAGGACGCCGTGGGGAACGTGACCGTCTCCGTGTTGGACGCCGCAACCATCGGCGTGGGCGACGTGACGGTCGTCCTTGAGGCCGCTGGCGAGAACCGCACCGAAACGACGAACCCGCTCGGGCTGGCCAAGTTCAATGATGTGCCCGTCGGGGAGGTCCGGATCCAGGCCGGGAAAGAGGGGTTCGTGCCTGCGAACGTCACGTTCACCCTGCAAGCCGGGCAACACGCGAAACCCGAATTGACCCTTGAAAGCACCACCGCCGAAAGCTACGTGGACGAGTACGTGTTCGAGGGACTGTTCGAATGCTCCATGACGTACCTGATCATCACGGGGGACTGTCTCGTCCTGGCCCAGGTCGTCTCCGACGAGACCGGGGTCCCCATGCCCGTGGAAGGCACCAACGAACAGTTCATCTTCGATTTCCAGGTCCAAGACGGCTGGAGTTCGATCCGCATCACCCAAGAGTGGGACGAACCCGACTTCGCGCTCGGCTCCATGATGCGCGTGAACCTGGAGCCCCATGCCCCCAATGAGACGGAGCACAACGACCGCTACGCGCGGGCCGAAGGGGACACCCCGATCTCGCTGAACGTCACACAAGGGGAGCCCCATCCCACGGCATCCGAGGAGGATTTCATGCTGGGTGCCGAAGGCGGTCTGGTCCAGACCCGCAGCTTCCACCTGGGACTCGCGGATGCGCACAACCCCGGCGGCTCCGAGTTCCTCGGGACCGGGATCGCCTACCAACAACGCTTCACAGTGAGTGTGGAGATCCACTACGGGCCTTGAAGCGTGTCGGCTCACTGGATGATGTCGAAGAAGTAGAAGGCATAGATCGCCTCTCCACTGAGGATGCTGATCGTCCACAACACGAGAAACGTGTACGCCCAGTTGCGGTGGGCGCCGATGGGGTCCAGGTCCCCCTTGCGTGTCCGGCGCCAGGCCCAAATGACGAACCAGACCAGGGCGATGAACATCACCAGGGAAAGGGTGCCGTGGGCCGCGATGTACCAGGTCACCCAGGACGCATGCTCGTGGGTCACCCCTTCCTCGTGCGTGAACAACCGGCTCACCATGTAGGTGATGTTGAACAAGGTCTCGTACGCCAAGGCGGCCGCCATGATCCCCCAGCGATAGTTGGCGTGCCGCAAGGCCTGATAGAAAAACCAGAACACCACTCCCGTCACCAGGAGCTCGGTGATCGCGGAGAACGTGCTGTAGAGCGGAGGGGACGCCACAGTCCCCGCCACTGAGGCAGCCGCTTAAGCGTTCTCAATATCTGGGTTGACATGACAACCCAACGGCGTGGGCGGGTACCTGGCCGGAGCGCTCTGGGGATCGGCACGGTCCATTGCGACGGGCCGGCGAGCCTGCAACCCGAACGGGATCGGTCATGGCTCGAGCGCCGGATCACGAACACGGTCCGCGCGCTGCCTCCTGTAGAGGGCGGCCCTCCCCGCACCACGCTTAAAAGCGGTCTGGGTGTGCCCGTTTCCCCGTCCGGGCGACCGGTAAGGGAAACGGCGACGGGATCCCATGGCGCAGATCAAGACCCAAATGTCCATGGAGGACATCCACACCCTGGTCCGGGAACGCAGATGGATCCGACTGCGCAAGATCCTGGACACCTGGCCCGCCGCCGAGGTCGCCGACCTGCTGCGCGAACTGGACAAGACCGAGGGCGTGCTGCTCTTCCGTGCCCTCTCGCGCCCCATGAGCGCAGACGTCTTCGGGCATCTGGGGCCCGACGAACAGGAAGCCCTGATCGAAGCGCTCACGGACCACGAGACCAAGGAGCTTCTGGAAGACCTGCCGCCGGACGACCGGACCGCCCTCCTGGAGGAACTCCCCAGCGAAGTGACCCGCCAGCTCCTCCAGCTCCTGCCGCCGGACGAGCTCAAGGAAGCCCGCATGCTGCTGGGTTACCCCGAAGAAAGCGTCGGCCGGTTGATGACGCCGGACTACGTCTCCGTGCGCAGCGACTGGAGCGTCGAAAAGGCGCTCGAGCACATCCGCAGACGCGGGCCCGATTCCGAGACGATCAACATCGTCTACGTGATCGACAAGAACGGCCGCCTGGTGGACGAACTGAAACTCCGGCACATCGTGCAAGCCGACCCCGACGAAGGGATCAGCGAGCTCATGGATGAACGCTTCATCTCCCTCTCCGCCTTCCAGGACCAGGAAGACGCCGTGGAGAAGATGCGCAAATACGACATGGTCGCCCTCCCCGTCGTAGACAGCCAAGGCGCCATGCTCGGGATCGTCACGCACGACGACGTGTTCGACATCGCCGAGGAAGAAGCCACCGAAGACATCCACAAAGGCGCATCCATGGCGCCGCTGCGTGAAAGCTACAAAGCCGCAACGATCTTCACGCTCTACCGCAAACGGGCCCCGTGGCTGATCCTGCTCATATTCGTGGCGCTCGTGTCCACGACGCTGATCATGAACTTCGAGGACGCCCTGGAGACCGTCACCGTGCTCGCGGCGTTCCTGCCCCTCATCGCCGCCATGGCGGGCAACACGGGCTCCCAGAGCGCCACCCTCATGGTGCGTGGTCTCGCCACGGGCGACCTGCAGATGAGCGACTGGCTGCGTTCCTTCGGCAAGGAGCTGCTCGTGGGGATCCCATTGGGCCTGACGCTCGCGGTGCTCGCCGGGATCCTGGGCCTCGTCGTCGCCGGCAAGCTCGACATCGGCTTCGTCGTCGGCGCCACGATGATCAGCATCGTGCTCGTGGCGAACCTGGTGGGCATGACGCTGCCGTTCATCCTCGCCCGGCTCAAGTTCGACCCCGCCGTCGCCAGCGCCCCCCTGGTCACCACCCTGCTCGACGCCATCGGCATCCTGATCTATTTCTCGTGGGCCCTCTGGATCATCGAGGACATCTGAGCGGGACACCCGCCAGCCTTGTAGGAGGCGTCGTTTTCGGTCACCTATAAGAGGCCAGCCCGCTTCCCGGCAGACCCCATGCCCGAGTTCAAGAAGGCTTTGCGCGAGCGCGTCAACGAGCAGATCAAGAACGAACTGAACTCCTCGCACGAATACCTGGCCATGTCCGCCTGGTTCGAGGAGCAGGACCTGCCCGGGATGGCCGCGTGGATGCGCAACCAGGCGGAAGAGGAACGCAAGCACGCCCTGCGCTTCTACCAGCACCTGATCGACCGCGACGCGCAGGTGCAGCTTGCCGGCGTGGACAAGCCGAAAGGCACCTTCAAGAGACCCGTCGAGGTCTTCAAGACGGCCCTCGAGCACGAACGCGAGGTCACCCGGCAGATCTACGAACTCTACGGACTCGCCGAAAAAGAGAAGGACTACGCGTTGAAGGTCTTCCTCGATGCGTTCGTGCAGGAACAAGTGGAGGAGGAAAGCACCTTCGAGCACCTGGTGGCCAAACTGGAACGGGTCAAGGACGACCCCACCGCGCTACTGATCCTGGACAAGGAACTTGCAGGGTCCAACTGAATCCGAGGGCCCCTCAGGCAACCAAGGCACAGGCGGCCCTGCCGGCCCACCTTCCGGCGGCCGCACCGTCCTAGAGTCCCACCGTCCTACAGGCCCACCGTCCTACAGTACCACCGCCGGGCGGGCCCGCCGCCCCACCGCCCCAGGCCCCCATGGCACCGAGAGGGGAGGGCACCAGGAGGCCAGGGCACCATGGCCGCATGGGCAACGATGGGTCGACAACTCTTATCAACGAGGACACCGGGAGGATAACCGATGAGAATCATTCTCCTGATCACCCTGCTTTTTCTCGGCATGATCGTGGCCGGATGCATCGAAGGCTCCGGCGACATCAACACGAACGACGAAGCGGAAGATGGCGCCGCGTCCGGCTTCGCGCCGCACGTCGTGATCGGGATCCCCGACAGCGGGATCAACCCGTACCATGAACTCTACTACCGGGCGGAACTCACCGAGCACCCGAGCACCTACATCGAGGACTACCCGGCGGACATCCCTGCCTTGGAGCTCAGCGTCGGCGGCGACGACTACGACGCGATGTTCGAAGCGGACAAGGAGGTCTGGGAAGGCATCGAGGAGGACCAATGGTACTGGATCCCGCAGACCGCCTTCGTCGCGGTGTACTGCGAATCCAGCCAATCGGAAGACCACCGGGGGGACTACTGCATCCTCGACGACGGCAACATGCACGGCACCGGCACGACCTCCAGCGCGATCACGGAGAACCCCGATGCGCTCCTGGCGTTCAAGGCGGGCGGATCCGGCATCGGACCGTTCTTGGACGACGGCATCCCGGTGGACATCTTCAGCGTCTCCTGGGGCACCATCGCCCCGATCCCCGTGGAGCTCTTCGGCCGAGACGATGTGCCCCTCTACGTGCTCGCCGCGGGCAACGATCCCCGCCCCACGTTCTCGGACGCCTGGGCCGGCGACCCGCGCAACATCGTGGTCGGTGGCGCCTACGCCGCGGACGACACCCAGGAGGTCCTCGCTGCGCACCACCCCGACGTGGTGAGCTACTTCTGCCGCCCCACCGCGGACACGAAGACCGTGAGCGACCTGCGCGACCCGTACTGCGGGACGAGCTTCGCCACGCCTACCGTGGCCGGCGCCCTGAGCAAGGTGATCTACGAGATCCGCAGCGAATCCGGCTACACCGGCGGGATCCAGGGCGACTTCATCGACCCCATCGCCAACGTCACCGTCGCCGAGTTGCGTGAAGCGATGAACCTCACCGCAAGCTACGACCCGGAACCCCGGTACAGCAACACGGGCTCCAAGCTGGGCACACCAGCCGGCGGGATCCCCCTCAACCCCGTGGCCCCCTGGATGCAATGGGGCTGGGGTTTCTACGACGGGCTCATCGCGGACGCCACCGTGGCCCACCTGCGCGGATCGGACACGGCGCCCGGGAAACCGGACGACGCGCACACCTGGATGGAGACCATGGGCACCGTGAAGAACACCCTGCACGGCTGACCCTTACGACCCCGTCTCGATCTCCTTTTCCCTCATCCTTCTTCCCCCTTTTTTGGCGCCCGGTCACCCACTGCAACATTCATACATCATCCCGAGGCTCACCGGCCCGGAGAGCCCCCGTGGACGAGCGACTCAACGATTTTCCCATCGTCACCGCCCTCATCGCCGTGGCGATCTTCCTCATGGCGCTGCTCGTCACCGGGTTCTTCCCCACCGAAGAGACCCTTGAGTCCGTCTGGTGGGACCAGGACGCCATGAACGACGGCGAATGGTGGCGCGCGTTCACCGCGATCTTCGCCCACGGCGGGATCCTGCATCTCGCGTTCAACCTGCTCGCCCTGCTCTCGTTCGGCACCCTCGTGGAACGCCAGATCGGCCCCCTGAAGTTCGCCGGGCTCTGGTTCGGCGCCGGGCTCTCCTCACTCATCGCGCACGCCCTCTACCGGCCCGAGATGCCCGTGGTGGGCGCAAGCGGGTCCATCTTCGGCATCCTCGGCCTGCTGATGATCCTCTCCCCGCGCCTGCGCATGAGCCTCTTCTTCGTCTGGAACACGAGCATCCTCACCTTCGGCGCCCTGTACGCCGCCTTCGTCCCGATCCTCATGCAGATCGACGCCGCCGCCGTGGTCGCCCACGAAGCCCACCTCGGCGGCATGGTCTTCGGCACGATCGCCGCGTTCGCCATCAACCCGAAAAAAGCGCTCCAGGTGATGCCCGCCGCCGTCGCCGTGTTCGTCCTGCTCACCATCCTGGTCACCTCCTGGGTCCGCCACATCGTCACCGCGGACTGCGCCTTGCTGGAACTCGGGCCCTTCGGCTGGCTCGGCTGCATCATCGGGGCCGCCTGGGCGGACACCTGGTTCTTCATCGGCACGATCGCCGGCGTGCTCGGAACCATCGGCGCGTACACGTACATCGAGGTCAAGAAACTGTGACGTCCAACAGTCGCTGCCAAAGACTTATATCCTGATTCAAATGGCCCCGGTCCATGAAGTTGTGTGTGGTTACCTGGGTCACGGTGGCCCTCCTGTCCGGTCTCGCGTTCGCTGGTTGTCTCGAACTCTACGACGACGACCACGACGAGGCCGTGACCGCCCGGGAAGCCGTGGAGACCGCCCACTTCCATCATGAACGGAGCTTTGACGACCCGTTCCAGGTCCTGGGCCTTTTCGGGATCGGGATGCCCACGGCAAACGACGACGAATGGCTGTCCTACGGGAACCTGAGCTACCAGAAACAAGAGACCCTCCAACACGCGCATGAAGGTCGTCTCGCGCGCTGGGGGATCGTCCATGAGGTCGCCGGTCAGGACACACCGAGAATGACCGGGTACGCCGGCCAGCGCGCCTCCACCGGCCCCCAGATCTCCTTCGGCGACAACCTGCAAGACGCGCCGTACCTGCTCGAAGTGCCCGGCCATGTGCCCCTCGACCTTGACGGTGGTTGGCTCGACTCGGATGAAGCATTGCAGAACCTGGGGCACGCGCGCACCCAGTCACTACTCGAAGACAACGCGGCCGGCTTGATCATGATCCTGCAACACGTGGAGACCCGGGATGACCCGCACTGGTTCATCCAACTCACACCGCACGACGGCTCCGACGTGATCGCCCACTTCATGGACGCAGGAGACGGCCGGATCGTGGACCCCGACGAACTCTATCCCCGCCTGCCCGCCGAACACCACGAAGAGACCGTCATGTTCCCGTACAGCGAGACCCGCTGGACGTTCCAGGCCGAGGACGACCTCCGGTTTTCCCATCTCAGCGTGCAGGTCGAAGGCGAAGACCCCGATACCACCATACCCACCGAAGTGCGCGCCCGGCTCCAAGCCCCCGCCCCCCATGGCGGGACCACGGAACTGGAAGGCGAATGGCCTGAACCCCTGGGCGCCACCATCCCCCACCGCGGAGGTGGAGAATACGAGTTGATCCTGAACACGAACCCCGCCATCGGCGGCCCCACCCTGGACGACCCCCTCGCGTCCGGAATCCGGATCACGCTCTGCATGGACGGCCAGCATCCCGACCCGCTGGGACTGCACCCGCGCGGGGAATGCCTTTAGAGACCCGGGGCCCAGATCGACGGGGCGTGTCCGCATTGAAATCGTGTTGGCACAAGATTTATTCACCGCAGCTCCTTGAGGGGCTACGGAGTGGATTGCCACGGGTACGAACAACAAGGCCCTCGCGGCCGGGATCGTGACGCTTCTGTTCGTCGTCGGCGCCCCGGCGCAAGCGGCGCAAGAGGATGAAAGCTGGACCCACGACGGATACATCGGCTGCTCGGTCTCCAGTCCCTGGGGATTCGGCGCCCTGCTTTGCGGATCGCCACCCGGCGCCCCGGCCTACGATGCGAGCGAGGTCTTCGAGGTCGATGCCGGGATCGAAGCGGTGGAGGTCTCCTACACCTGGGAATCCGATTTTGTCTACGGAGCGGATGTCCTGCAGGTCCGCCTCGGGTACGAACGCGAGTGCGCGCTGCCGAATTGCTTCACAAGCAGCGAAAGCGGGACGATCTTTCGGACGGTCGGCGACTTCACGCTGGAGAAAGGGGAATCCGCCCGGTTCGATGACACCACGATCGACACAACCCAATGGAGCTTCGCCGGCGTCGAGGGACCAGAAAACCTCGAACTGGCCGTGACCCTGGGGCGACCCGACGGGATCGCCTTCCATTACGACACGCCGTTCACGGGCAATGTGATCGAGCGGTATTACTGATCGGGTCGGACCCGCCCGCCGGACTCAGAGCGCCGATTGAAGTTCCCGCAACACGGGCATCGCGTCCAGGTCCTGCTCACCGAGTAGTTCCCAATCAATCCCCTTGGGCGCCGCCGGCGGCTTTTTCACGACGTGCGTGTCCTTTTCCGTTGCGATCAATGAAAGCGGCAGGTCCGTCTCATCGCGCGGGAACTTGTTGACAACCTGCAGTGGATGCACCGTGGTCGCCACCGGCGCCTCTGGATGGCCCAGCTCCCGCAGGATCCCATACTCCAGGTCGCTGTAGCCCTCCCCCTTGCCGGCCCGTTTGCCGGAGCGTGTCACCGCCACGCTGCCCGCGACGATGTAATCCATGCGGGGAAGATCCATCACGTCCACCGGCTGCGCGTAACGGTCCATGTGCTTGAGCCCCGCCGCCTCCTTGTACTTGTCCTCCGGGATCGATTCCGGGTCGAGCCGCTTGAAACCGCCCTTCAAGCGCGGCGTAGGCACATACACCGTGACCCCCTTCTCCAAAAACAGCGCCCGCACCGGACGCTGCGGCGCATCCGGGTTCACCTTCACCCGCTTGACCTTGCGGAAATCCAGCCCCTTGACAAGACGCTCCGCCGCTTCCCCGGCGCCCTTGAAGTTCGGGATCCGGCCATGCGGCGGGAACGGGAAACGGGCCACGCGCTCGTTCTGCAGAGTGTCCCAGACCCAGTCCCGGGCCGCCTGTTTCGAATCGAACGAACCGGGCATGGACACCTGCAGCGCCTCGCACATGATTAGGTTGCTGTTGAACGGCTCAGCACAGCGACCAGGTCAAAGTGACCACGTACGCCGCCAGGGATTCCACGGATTCGCCGCCCACGACGATGTCGACCTCTGTACAAACTGTCAACATGATGAGTGCCTCGGCGTGCCCGTTCTCCCCCACCAGATGATATCCCCGAACGGTCACGTTCAATGTGTCTTCCGAGGGCCTATAATCCAAGGTGAGCAAGTACCATTCCTCCACCTGAGGGCACCCCCTAATCTCGTTGTCGAACTCATGCACTTGCTCTTCATCCTGTGAAATGACCCCGACAAACGGCCCCGGTGAAACAATTGGCGTCGCCTGTACGCCTCCGGAGGCCAAGACCAATCCAAGGCCAAGCAGGCCACCCAAGACCACCGCACTGCCGCGCAACATCGTGCCAGAACAAGAGTGAGCGGAACATAAGTGTTTCGGTGACAGAAGCGGTGGCGTCGTTTCCGCGTCGTCGCGGGGACCCTCCTTGGTCACCCGAGCGTCGGCCCTTGGCCATCATTGGACCCACGACAGCGGCTTTCCCATAAACGCGGGCGGGGAGGACGGTACAGGGCGAAACCACGACAAAACGGCACCCTCGGCGCCATAACGTTCAAAGCGACCCGCCGATTGCCCACGCAAAGCCCCCCGGCGATGGCGTGCAGGGTGAGCGTAGGCAACCAGATAAACGGCAACGGCGCCCCCGAAACCGAGGCGAGCCCGCGGTGCGCCGTCGCCGCGCGCTCCCTGGCCAGCGGGTCATGAAAACGGCGGCGAAAACCCGGTGAACCCATGGAACTCCTCTGGATCGTTCTTGCACCGTTTCTTCTTGCCCCGCTTGCGCCCTTTGTCGCGCGTGCGCTGCCGCGCGCCGCCGGCTGGCTGCTCGCCCTTTTGCCCGTCGCGCTCTTTTTGCTCCTGAGCCGGCACCTGCTCCTGGTCTCAGGCGGGACCCCCCTCACCGAAGCGACCCCATGGGTCGCCGAGCTCGGCATCCACCTGGCGTTCCACCTGGACGGCTTCTCGCTACTGTTCGCGCTGCTGATCACCGGGATCGGGGCCCTCGTCGCGGTCTACAGCGGCGGCTACCTCGCCGGGGAACGCGACCTGGGCCGGTTCTACGGCTTCCTCTTCGCCTTCATGGGGAGCATGCTCGGCATCGTGCTCGCCGACGACCTGATCCTCCTGTTCGTGTTCTGGGAACTCACCAGCCTCACGAGTTTCTTCCTGATCGGATACCACCACGAAGACCCGGTCTCCCGGCGCAACGCCCTGCAGGCGCTTCTGGTCACCGCCGCAGGCGGGCTCGCCATGCTCGCCGGGTTGTTGCTCCTCTCCGGGGTGACCGGCACCATGCGGATCAGCGAGATCCTGCACATGGGCGACACCGTGCGCGCCCACCCGTTCTACCTGAGCATCCTGCTGTTGATCCTGGCCGGCGCGCTGACCAAGAGCGCCCAGTTCCCGTTCCACTTCTGGCTTCCCAACGCGATGGCCGCCCCCACCCCCGTCAGCGCCTACCTGCACAGCGCGACCATGGTGAAAGCCGGCGTCTACCTCCTGGCGCGCCTGCACCCCACCATCGGCGGCACCCCCGCCTGGTTGTACATCCTGGTGATCCTCGGCGCCATCACCATGCTGCTGGGCGCCTACCTCGCCTTCCGGCACCGCGACCTCAAGCTGATCCTCGCCTACACCACCGTCAGCGCCCTGGGGACACTCGTCCTGCTCATCGGCATCGGCACCCAGCTCGCCGTCACCGCCTTCGTCGTCTACCTGCTCGCGCACGCGCTCTACAAAGGGGCCTTCTTCCTGATCGCCGGCGCCGTGGACCACGCCACGGGAACGCGGGACATCGAACGACTCGGTGCCCTGGCCCGCAAGATGCCGCTTGTCACCACGGCCGCCGTGCTCGCCGGGCTGAGCCTGGCCGGGCTGCCGCCGTTTCTCTCCTTCATCGCCAAGGAAGGACTCATCGAAGCCGCACTGGAATCCCCCATCCTGGTCCTCGCGCTCATCGCAGTGATCGCCAGCGGGATCTTCTTCGTCGCCATCGCCATCAAGCTCGTCTACCGACCGTTTTTCGGGCCGCCCAAGGACACCCCGGAGCACGCACACGAAGCCCCGCCGTCGCTTTGGTTGGGACCCGCCGTCTTGACACTCACCGGACTGCTCTTCGGCCTCGTCCCCATGCTCGGCCCGGAGGAACTCCTGGCGCAGGCCGGAACCGCGATCCACGGCTCGTCCCTCGAGTTGCACCTGGAACTCTGGCACGGGTTCACCCTGCCCCTTGCGATCAGCGTCGGGGTCGTGATCCTCGGCGCGCTCCTTTACGCCTTTCGCGACGAAGCCGCACGACTGGGCGTCCCGTTCGACCGCGCCGCGCGATGGGGCCCCGAAGCCACTTACCACCGCGCCGTCGCCGGACTGCTCCACGTGGCCACCTGGCAGACCCGCACGATCCAGACCACCCACATCCGCCACTACTTCACCATGATCTTCCTCACCGCCACCCTCGCCATCACCCTCACCTTCCTGATCCATCACGGCATCCCCCAACTGCCCTCCTTCACCCACGTCCCCGTGCACGAAGCGATCGTCACGCTGATGGTCCTCGGCGGCGCGATCTTCACCGCCGTCGCCCGCTCCCGGCTCACCGCCGTGATCGCCCTCGGGCTCGTCGGATACGGCATCGCGCTCCTGTTCATCCTCTTCGGCGCACCGGACCTCGCGCTCACCCAGTTCCTCTTCGAGACCCTCATCGTCCTGCTTTTCACGTTCGTGCTCGTGCGCATGCCCGCGTTCACCCACCGCAGCAGCCACGGCACCCGGGTGCGTGACGCCGGGCTCGGCGCCCTGGTGGGACTGCTCATGGCCGTATTGATCCTGATCGTCACCGCCACCTCCTTCCACCCCCCGATCAGCGAGTATTTCGCGGACAACAGCTACCTGCTCGCCCACGGCCGCAACGTGGTGAACGTGATCCTCGTCGACTTCAGAGGCCTCGACACCCTCGGGGAGATCGTCGTCATCGCCGTGGCTGCCGTGGGCGCCTTCGCGCTCCTGAGCATGCGCCAACGCCGCGCCAAGAGCGCCGCGGATCAACCGGAGGTGCGCAAATGACCACGCTGATCCTGCGCACCGCCACCCGGCCGCTTACCGGTCTGCTGCTGCTTTTCGCCGTCTTCATCCTGCTGCGCGGGCACGACAACCCCGGCGGCGGCTTCATCGGCGGGCTCGTCGCCGGCGCCGCCTTCAGCCTCTACGCCATGGCGTACGGCGTCGACGAGGCCCGGCGCTCCCTGCGCATCGACCCGCGCCTCATCGTCCCCATCGGACTCCTTGTCGCCATGGGCGCCGGACTCATCGGCCTGGCACGCGGCGACGGCTTCCTCACCCATTACTTCCTCGACCGGTCCCTCCCCTTCATGGGCGGACTCACCCTGAACACCACCCTCATGTTCGACGTGGGCGTCTTCCTCACCGTCGCCGGCATGGTCTACACGATCCTCTTCAAACTCATGGAGGTCGAAAGATGATCGAGTTCCTGCTCGCCGTCACCATCGGCGCCCTCTACGGCAGCGGCGTCTACCTGCTGCTGCGGCGCAACCTCCTGAAATTCATCCTCGCGCTCGGACTCATCTCCAACGGCACCCACCTCTTGATCTTCACGAGCGCAGGGCTCACCCGGGGCCACCCGCCGCTCATCGACCCCGGCGCGGACAGCCTCGGCGCCCCGTTCGCGGACCCGCTCCCGCAAGCGCTCATCCTCACCGCGATCGTGATCAGCTTCGGACTCACCGCCTTCACCGTCCTGCTCATCCACCGCACCCACCGTGCCACCGGCAGCGACGACCCCGACGATCTGACCACCACGGACCGCCTCGACCCCTACCGCGCACCGGCCCTGCCGCCCCTTGAGATCCCCCGGCCCCCCAAAGCACGCCGCTCCACAAAACGCCTCGAGACCGACCCTGGCCACGAGCCCGACCACGGACCCGCCCCCGAGAACGAAACCGACCGGGAGAGCCGGCCATGAGCTATCTCATCGCCCTGCCCATCATGGTGCCGTTTCTCACCGCGGTCTTGACCCTCTTCACCGGACGCTGGCCCCGGGTGTCGAGGACACTCGGCGCGATCGGCACCGGCGCCCTCTTCATCACCTCCATCGTGCTCTTTCACGCCGTCTGGACAACAGGCATCCTCACCATGCAGATGGGGAACTGGCCCGCCCCCTTCGGCATCAGCTTCGTCGCCGACCTGCTCGCTGCGATCATGGTCGTCCTGGCCGGCACGATCGGCTT
Source organism: uncultured Halobacteriales archaeon (assembly GCA_964452895.1). Taxonomy (GTDB): domain Archaea; phylum Thermoplasmatota; class E2; order JACPAO01; family JAHWKR01; genus CAYVRY01. The sequence continues at coordinate 2,450 of CAYVRY010000010.1, read as the reverse complement.
CGCCACCGGCGTCTACAGCCTCTTCAGCATCGACGAAGAATCCACCCGCCTGGGATACACCCCCATGCTCCACATCCTGCTCGCCGGCGTATGCGGGGCCTTCCTGACCGGCGACATCTTCAACCTGTACGTCTGGTTCGAAGTCCTGCTCATCGCGAGCTTCGTCCTGCTCGTACTGGGCGGCTCCCGCAACCAGACCGAAGGCGCCATCAAGTACGTCCTGATCAACCTGGTCTCCAGCGTGATGTTCCTCACCGGCGTCGGGATCCTCTACGGGCTCACCGGCAGCCTGAACATGGCCGACCTCGCCGTGAAACTCCAAGACACCGGCGAGACCGGGCTCATCCTCACCGTCGCCATGATGTTCATGATCGCCTTCGGCATCAAAGCCGCCGTCTTCCCGCTCTTCTTCTGGCTGCCCGCAGCGTACCACACCCCCCACTTCGGCGTCTCCGCCGTCTTCGCCGGACTCCTGACCAAGGTCGGCGTGTACGCCCTCTTCCGCGTCTTCACCCTCCTGTTCGTCCAAGACACCACCTACACACACACGATCCTGCTCGTCGTGGCCGGACTCACCATGATCACCGGCGTGCTGGGCGCCGTCGCGCAGATGGAGTTCCGCCGCGTCCTGAGCTTCCACATCATCAGCCAGATCGGGTACATGGTCATGGGCCTCGCCCTCTTCACGCCCCTCGCCGTGGCCGGCGGCGTCTTCTACATCGCCCACCACATCATCGTCAAGGCGAACCTGTTCTTCGTCGGCGGCGTCGCCCACCGCCTGCTCGGCACCGGCCGCCTGCACCGCATGGGCGGCCTCTGGCGCAGCTACCCCCTTTTGGGGATCCTGTTCCTCGTCCCCGCCATGAGCCTCGCCGGCATGCCGCCGTTCAGCGGTTTCTGGGCGAAGGTGATCCTGATCAAGGCGAGCCTGGACCTGGAATCCTACCTGATCGCCGGCATCGCGCTCCTGGTGGGGCTCTTCACCCTCTACAGCATGAGCAAGCTTTGGCTGGAAGCGTTCTGGAAACGCCGCGAAGAAACCCTGACCGACAGCGACATCGACCACGACGAACTGGGCGCCGTACCCCCCGAGTCCCCACCCGGGCGCCGGATCCTGTGGACCATGGTGGTCCCCGTCGCCCTCTTGGCCCTCGTGACCATCGCCATCGGACTGGCCGCCTCGCTGCTCCTGGAGGTCAGCCTGCAGGCCGCCGACCAACTGCTCGAACCCAGCGGCTACATCGAAGCCGTCATGGAGGCCCGCGCATGAACCGCTTCTTCTGGAACCTCCTGCTCGCGTTCGCCTGGCTCGTCGTCACCGGCCAGTTCACCATGCTGAACTTCTTCTCCGGGTTCCTACTCGGCTACCTCGTCATCGTCGTCTCCGAACCCCGGAAGATCACCACCGGCTACGGCCGGCAGGTCCTGCGCGCGATCAACTTCAGCCTGTTCTACGTCCAGGAAGTGGTCCTCTCCAGCCTCCGGGTCGCCCTCGACGTGATCAGCCCGCGCCCCGGCTCCCACCCCGCCATCGTCGCCGTCCCGCTCGAAGACGGCCACACCGACGGCAGCATCACCGTGCTCGGCAACCTGATCACCATGACCCCCGGCACCATGAGCCTGGACGTCTCCAGGGACCGTAAATGGCTCTACATCCACGCCATGTTCGTCGAAGACATCGACAACTTCCGGAAAAACTTCAAAGACAACTTCGAACGCCGCGTGCTGGAGGTCATGACATGAGCCACGCCCTCTGGGGCGGCGACGTGATGGCCGGCGTGATCCTCGGCGTGCTCGGGCTCACCATCATCCTCGCCTCGATCCGGCTCGTACTGGGGCCCACGCTCCCCGACCGCGTGATGGCGTTCGACCTGATCGCCGTGACCGTCATGGGCAAGATCACCGTGATCGCGATCATGACCGACCAATGGGTCTACCTGGATGCCGTGATCATCCTCGCCTTGCTGGCGTTCCTCGCCACCGTCGCCTTCGCCCGTTTCCTCATGACCGGCGGGACCGCCCAACGGAGGTGGCCACGTTGAGCCTGGTGCAAGGGATCGCCTCAGCCGCCCTGCTCCTTTTCGGCACGCTCCTCCTCCTGGTCGCCGCCATCGGGATCCTGCGCATGCCCGACCTCTTCATGCGCATGCAGGCCGCCACCAAGGGCGCCGCGCTCTCCACGAGCCTGATCTTCCTCAGCGCGCTCATCTATTTCCTGAACACCCCCGTCATCGCCCGCGTGCTGGCCGCCATCGTGTTCATCTACCTGACACTGCCCATCGCCGCGCACCTCCTGTCGCGCTCCGCCTACCTCACCGGCATCCAGATCTGGCAAGGCACGAAGACCGGGCTGCCGGACCCCTACGAGGAAGAACCCGAGATGATCACCACGGACCGCGTCGCCGAAGAGGACGCCCCCACCGGCGGACCCGGGGAACCGCCGATCTGAG
>CAYVRY010000009.1:0-29392 GCA_964452895.1 uncultured Halobacteriales archaeon | reverse complement strand
ACTCGATGCTGCGGGAGTTGCCGGTGTATTCACAGATCTCTTCCGCGGTGCCGCGCTTGACCTGGTACATGGCCAGGGCCGTGCGACGCAGGTGGTCGGGCAGTTCCATGAGGGTGAAAGCGTCCAGCGGTTCGTCCTCGGAGAGCTTCTTCGGGGTGCTGGCGACCCGGGAGTTGAGCAGTTTCTCCTGTTGGTCGACGAGGGTCTGCATGCGCTTGTTCAGGTCCTTGAGACTGCCGGCGATGTCTTCCAGGAGCTTCACTTGCCGGTTCATCGCATTTTAGGGGCAGGGGGCCCTCCCTCATATATCGTGTGACTGGCGCCGCCTGGGGGTGCTACCTCGTGGCAAGGCCGGTCTTCGTTTCCGGCTACGCGGTGACCTTCTGCTCCAGCTCCGGTTTGTAGGAGCCGCTTCGGGCCAGGGAGTTCAGCCGCGCGCGGTGATGGAACGCCTTCTGGGCGGCGTCCTCGTTCTCCTTGGCACCCCGCCACGCCTCCAGGACGGGTTGCTGCAGGGCGCGCCCGTAGCTGAAGGAGAGTTCCCAGGGCTGCGGCCCGAGTCGGTTCATCGCGTCCAGGTGGGCGGTGGCCTCTTGGGCGCTTTGTCCGCCGGAGAGGAAGACGATGCCGGGAACCGCGGCGGGGACGCTGCGTCGGAACACTTCGAGGGTCCGTTTCGCCACCTCCTCCACGCCGGCCTGCTGTGCGGCGTCCTGCCCGGAGACCACCATGTTCGGTTTGAGCAGGATGCCTTCCAGTGACACGCGGTTCGTCGCGAGTTCCGAGAAGACGGCGTGCAGCGTACGCTCGGTGACCTCGGCGCAGCGGTCGATGGTGTGGTCGCCGTCCATGAGCACTTCCGGTTCCACGATGGGCACGAGCCCGGCCTCTTGGCACAGTGCGGCGTAGCGGGCGAGCGCGTGCGCGTTGGCGTGGATGCACGTGTCCGTGGGGATCTTCTTGCCGATGGTGATCACGGCGCGCCATTTCGCGAAGCGGGCGCCGAGTCCGTGGTATTCTTCCAGGCGCTCACGCAGACCGTCCAGTCCTTCGGTGACCTTCTCGTCGGGGCACTGGGCGAGCGCTTTCGCGCCTTTGTCCACCTTGATCCCCGGTACGATCCCGCGCTCTGCAAGCAGCTGGGGGAAAGGGGTCCCGTCCCCGTGTTTCTGGCGCAGGGTCTCGTCGAAGAGGATCACGCCGGAGATGTGTTCCTGCACTTGGGGGGTGGAGAAGAGCAGGCCCCGGTATCCGCTCCGGGTGGATTCGGTGCTTTCGACGCCGATCGGTTTGAAGCGCTTCGCGATCGTGGGCAGACTCTCGTCCGCAGCGAGGATGCCTTTACCGGGCGCGACGAGCGCTCGGGCGGTCTCGGCAAGATCTCTTGGGTCGCTCATGGGGTCACCGGGTGGTCCCATGGGGGGTCGTTTGAAACGGTTTTCCCTTCAAGGCTTCCACGGATATTCCGGGGGAGGTGGTGGCGTATGCCGCTTTGACGGTCATGATGGTGCCCACTTGCGCCCTCGGCACACTTATACGCCCATGGCGGCGTCGTCGACCTTGACGATGTGGGTGTTTGTCCCGCGTGTTCCCCCGCGCGTGCTGCTCCTGGCGGTCGCGTTGACCGCGCCGGCTGCCTTGTTGGGGGCCCTGGCGAATCTTCTCGTGCTGGGTGAACTGGCGGTCCTGGACGTCTGGCCCGGTCCACAGGATTCCTCGGGGACGTTGCAGGAGTTGACGGCGTTCCGGGAGCACGTGCAGGTGCTCGTGGTGGGCCTGTTCGCGGTCCTGGGCCTGGCCACCTTCGTCGTGGTCCAGTTCGCCCCGGATGCGAAGGTCGCCTTGAACCTCTGGGCGACGGCCCTGATGGGCCTGTTCGCCTTGGCCCTGGTCAGCGCCTGGACGCTGGGAGGCACCACGTCGTCCATGCGGATCGGTACGGGCACGGCGCTCTGGGGAATCGCGTGGGTGCTTGTGGCGCTGCATCTCTATGCGTTTCTGCGCGCGTTGAAACCCCATCATTGGGTGTGGACCACCATGGGGGTGGGGGTGTTGGCGGCGGCCTTGACGCTGCTCATGCTGGTGTTCGGGGTGTTCGTTCCCGTGGAGTTCATTGCGTTGGCGGGGTTCCTGCTCGCGGCACTGTGCTCGTTCGTGGTCGTGATGACGCACCGGGAGGCCCGGATGATGGGAGGGTTCACGGCGCCGGCCCCCGACCCGGGCGCGGCCCGCGAGGGCGGCTCGGGCCGGATGCCCCTGGTGGCGGGCTACATGGCGATCGTGTTCGTCCTGATCGGCACCGCGTATCAGCATCATTTTGCGTACCGCCCGTCGAGCGGGATGGGTCATTTCGTCTTGATGGCGCTGGCGTTCCTGGTGGGCGTGGGCGGGTTCGGGTTGTTGATGTGGCGCACAAGCCGCCGCACGATGCTGCTTTTCATCCCCCTGGCGGCGTTCGTGCCGGTGATCCTGCTGTCCGTGCAGCAGCAGCACAGCGTCTTGTGGGCGGTCGCGATCACGCAGGGGTTGATGCTCGCTGCGATCCCGTTCCTGCTGCAGTACCTGCTCGAGTCGGTACCGAAGGTCACCCGCACGGTGGCCCTTGCGGCCAGCCTGGGTCCCGTTCTCATTATCGGCGCGGGGGCGTCGCTGGTCGCGCAGTTGAGCGCGCTGGAGGCGTTCACCCCGAACCTTCTGTTGAGCCTGCAGTTCGCCGCGTTCTTCTCTGCCATGCTCCTCGCGTTGGCGCTGCCGGAGACTCTGGGGCCCGTGGACGAGGAGGAGGAGATCGAGGAGTACCTGGAAGTGGCCCGGCGGGTCACACAGCAGGGTCGTTGAACCATGGCCGCCCGGGAGGGGCTGGAAACACCGCTTTCGCCACAATGCTTAATAACAGCCCCGGAGGCCTCCGGTCCGGGTGAATCGGTTCTTGTCCAGGTCTGGCTACCGGTACACGTCGTGTCTGTTCGTGCTGCTTCTGACGATCCCCACGTCGGGGTGTCTCTTCCCGCCCGTGGACGTCGTTGAGTCGGAACCGGGGATCGACCCGCAGGACCCGGGCGGCCAGCCGGTGCCGGTGTTCGAGCAGCGCACCTATCAGAACACGACCACGGGGAACATCGACGCGGGCCTCGCGAATTCGCAGATGGAACATGGCATCAATTTGCATCCTTTCGACCTGCCGGCGCGTCTGGATGCGGTGCGGATCATCCTGGACTGGGAGGACGAGGTCTACGATCTCGACGTGGCCGCCCGGCTCATCCTGGACCCGGACGACCCGGACGAGGCAAGCTGGGAGGACGAGAACCGCACGGGCGACGTGGGGGCTCCGGACTCTCCGACGTTTCTTGGAGTGACCGACCGTTCGAGGATCGCGTTCGATGAGCCGACGCAGTTGCGCGTCTCGGTACTGGCGAAAGCAGGGATCGATCTGGAGTACACGCTCACCGTACGCGCGACCTATCTCGTGCCCGCCGAGTAGGACGCAGGCGCACGTACCGCCTTGGCCACGAGCTCGGGGTAAAGGGCGGGGCACGGGGTGAGACACGGGGTCCGCTCAACAGGACGTCACACCCATAACGCTTAAGAGCCTTGGAGCGGGATGGCGGTTCGTGGCCCGGGCCTTCATTGTGTTGTTCGCTGCATTCTTGCTCGTTTCCACGGCGATCTCAGGCTGCTTGGGGTTCGGTTCCTTCGCAAAACCGGTTTCCGTGGAGGCGCCGGAGTGGCACGTCGGGGATACGTGGGTCTATGCGCGCACGGGGGCCTCGGGGGAGGAGTTGATCTATGAGCGTGCGGTGAACGCGCGTTTCATGCAGGATTCGAGCCTGGTCTGGGAGCTCAAGAGCGGTCTGCGCAGCAGTCCCCTTCAGGATTATCATTTGTACCGCACCGACGATCTTCGGTTCGTGGGCAGCGATCTGCGTGAGGGTTCCAGTCTGGTCAAGCGGGTCACGGCCGAGGAGCCGCTGGTCTATCATTACGTGTTCCCGCTCGAGGAGGGGAAAGAGGTGCAAAGCGAGGGGGTGTTGGATCAACGGGTGGGCACGCACGAGCAGCAGGACCCGGTGAAGGTGCGGGCCTCCGTGGGCGAGCAGCGTGACCTGAGCTTGGGTGAGCGCACCTATGAAGTGGTGCCTTACGAGATCCGTATCGAGTTCCAGGCCACGCCGTTCGAGCAGGAGGTCGTGATCCGGGGCAACTGGGCCGAGGAGGTGGGCCAGAGTGTCTTGACGATCATGGATGAAGGCGGAGAGAGGATCCGTTACGAATTGCTCTACTTTGAGCACGCGCAGCCCGGGTCGGGGTCCCCGGCGTACGACCTGTTGCCGCCCCTTTCGAGCCGGCTCTTGGAGCGGGGTTTCGACGCCCGGTTGGACCAAGGCGGCTGGCAGCGGTACTTGTTCCACGTGGAGGACCCGGTGCGCGTCGGCGTCTTGGTGACGGTCCCGCGGGAGAACGACAACGGACACCGACTGGACGTGGTCTCCATGCGCCCCTTGGGGTACACGCGGGCGGGGGTCGCCGACCAGTTGACGGATCTGGCCACCGGTGGGCTCTTCCTGCATGTCTCGGCGTCGGACCCGGACGGCGACGTGGTGCAGCATGCGGCCGAGGGGGCGAACAACGACCACGTGGTGCTGCAGCCTGGGCAGGTGTACGAGTTGATCGTGTCGAGCAACCGCGGCGACGTGCAGGTGCGCGTCGACCACACCCAGGAGACGCAGGCGTTCTCGCCGGTGGAGGCGGGGAAGGTGGAGGTGCTCAGCGGGGTCCACGAGCACGTGCAGGAGGTGACCGAGCCGGGACCGCAGAGCGTCTCCGAGTCCCTGGACGCGCGCATCGGCAACCCGCACGGGGAGCGCGTGGAGGGGATCGCCTACGTCGTGAGCCACGGTGGTGACGACGACACGACCGTCGAGTTCGAGGGCCGCCGGCAGGTGCTCTTGGCCGCGGACAGTTGGGCGTGGGAGGACGAGAAGGAGCTCTATGCGTATTATTTCGGGTACGTGCCGCGCGACGGGTTCCGGTTGAGGACGGGATACGAATACCAGGCCACCATGGCGCTGCAGGCCACGGTGGACTACGAGATGGGGGTCCTTTTGTTGAAGCTCCTGCCTGCGTGAGGGCCCGCTTTGCCGACGCCGCGCGATGTCCTGAACGAATTGAAGTGGCGCCACGACGCCCTGGAGGAGGTGCTTGTTTGGTATCGCCACCGCGGCGCACCGGACGACGAACGGGCGGTGGGCGGGGACAAGATCCTGGAGTTGGGGCGGTCGTTTTTCAGGGTGCAGGGGCCGGCCGGTGGGACGACGCTGCCGTATCATCGCGTTTTGCGGATCGAACGGGAGGGCCGGTTGGTCTGGGAGCGGCGGCGGGACATGCCGGCGGGCCGGGGTGAAGAGGAATAGCATGAGCCGAGGGCGAGCCTTCTTGTCCGGCGGCCTGTTGCGCTCCTGCGATGGGCAACGACTCGCAGACTCTTCGTGTGCGTCGCAGTGAGTTGACCACACCGGCGGGTTCCGCGCGCATGATCGAGAGCGCGGCGACGAAGGGGGAGGCGGACGTGGTGATCTTGGACCTGGAGGACGCCACGGCCGAGGGGGAGAAGGAGCAGGCGCGGCGGGTGCTCGTGGAGACCGCGCGTGAGCTGGACTGGGGTTCCAAGGTGCTCGCGGTGCGTGTGAACCCGGTGGGCTCGCAGTGGTTCGAGCGGGAGATGCGGGAGGTCGTGGTGGGGCTGGGGCCGCGGCTGCAGGCCATCGTGGTCCCGAAGGTGGAGACCGCGGAGGACATCGTGCGCGTGGACCGTCTTGTAGGCGAGTTGGAAGAGGAGGCGGGACGGGACCCGGGCGCCATCGCCTTGGAGGCCCTGATCGAATCGCCGCGGGCTGTTTTGGACCTGGAGCCCATCGCGGCGGCGTCCAGGCGTCTGGAGGCGTTGATCTTCGGGGTGGCGGACTACGCGGCCCGGGTGGGCGCGCGTCTGGGGGAGGATGTGTTCACGGATTTCATGTACGCCAAGCAGCGCCTGGTCACGGTGGCGCGCGCGAACGAGCTGGCGCCCATTGATTGTGTGACGTTCCAGTACGCGGACCTGGATCTGACCCGGCGGGACGCCCAGCGCGCGGCGCGCATGGGGTTCGAGGGCAAGTGGTGCGTCCATCCGGGCCAGGTGCCGGTGGTGAACGAGGCGTTCACGCCCACCAAGGAGGAGGTCGTGTGGGCCGAGCGCGTGGTGGCGGCGTTTGAGCAGGCAGAGCAGGAAGGTCGTGGTGCGCTTACGGTGGGAAGCGAGATGGTGGACCGGGCGACGGTGCGTGTGGCCGAGCGGCTTCTGGCGTCCAATCGGCGCGCCAAGAGCCCGTCATGAGTCCCCACCGGATGCCCCGACCCTTAAGAACCTCGAGCGGGTGGGGGGCCGCCGATGCACTGGGCGGACGTCATCGCGAAGCGGCTCATGGAGGCCGGCGGCGAACATGTTCTTGCCACCGCGATCACGCCCAGCGGCCCGATCCATGTGGGCAACATGCGGGAGGTGCTCACCACGGAGGCGGTGCATCGGGCCTTGCTGGACGGTGGGGCGTCGTCCGACCTGATCTACATCGCGGACAGCTACGACCCGCTTCGCAAGGTGTACAGGTTCCTCGACGAGGAGGACTATGCGCCGTTTGTCGGCCGGCCGCTTGCGGAGGTCCCGCCACCCGATGAGGAGGGCCGGATCAACAGGGCGGGCACACACGACAACTACTCGCAACGGTTTTTGGAGCCTTTCCTGGAGTCTTTGGAGCACACCGGGGTCCGCCCGCGTGTGTTGGACGCCTACACGATGTATCGTGAGGGCCATTACCGGGAGGCGATCTTGACGGCGCTGGACCACAGCAAGGAGTTGCGCGAGATCATCGAGACGGTCTCCAAGCGCCAGTTGCCCAGGCACTGGGCGCCCTTCACGGTCCAGTGCCAGACCTGCAAGCGGCTTTCCGCCACGAAGCCGCTTCTCTATGAGCGCCCGCTGATGACCTATTCCTGCGGGTGCGGCGTGGAGGGGGAGGTGGACGTGACGGCGCCGGGGGCCGGGAAACTGCCGTGGCGGATCGATTGGCCGGCCCGGTGGAGTTTTCTCGGGGTCACGTTCGAGGCGGCGGGCAAGGACCATCATGCGGCGGGCGGTTCCTGGGACACGGGGCGGGCCATCGCGCGCAAGGTCTTCCAGTTGGAGCCGCCCATGGGGTTGCAGTACGAGTTCATCCATCTCAAGGGGGCAGGGACGATGCATTCCTCCACGGGGACGGGGATCGCTGCCGAGGCGATGCTCAATGTGACCCCGCCGGAGGTGCTTCGGTTCCTGATCGTCCGTTCGGATCCCAAGAAGCACATCGATTTCGATCCCGGGCTTGGGATCTTGAACCTGGTGGACCATTACGACCGCTTCGAACGGGTCGCGTACGGCGTCGAGGAGGCACAGTTGGGGATCAAGGACGCCAAGCGGGTGCACGAGTTGTCGCAACCCGGGGAGGTGCCCGAGAAACCGCCGGTGCAGGTGGCGTTCCGGCATCTGGTCACGGTGGTCCAGATGGCGCAGGATGACGAGGAGGTCCTTGAGATCCTGAGGCGGGCGGGGGAGCTGCCGGCGGAACTCTCGCCAGCGGACCGGGGGAAGCTCCTGGAGCGCGTGGCGTGCGTGCGCGCCTGGTTGGTGCTCTTCGCCCCGGACGACGTGAAGTTCGAGTTGCAGGAATCCACGCCGGAGGTGGATGTCTCCGAGGCCGAACAGAAGATCTATTCCCGTTTGCAGGGGGAGCTGGGCGCGCTGGACGACGCGGCGTGGACGGGGCGCGAGATCCATGACCGGATCCACGCCGTGGCGAAGGAGCACGACGTGCCGGCGGGGGAGGTGTTCCGGTTGATCTATCAGGCGTTTTTGGGCAAGTCGCGCGGCCCCCGTGCGGGTCATTTCCTGGCCAGCCTGGAACCGGTTTTCGTCGCCCAGCGGTTGGCGGCCATGTCGGGCGAGGCGGCGGCCCCCCGGGCGGCGGACAAGAAGGCGTCGTGAATGCACAGCGTTTGAAGGACCAGTACGAGTCAACAAAGGAGTCGGTCGTGATGGCAAGAAAAGACACAAAGAAGTTATCGACGAACGCGGACGGCCTGGTGGAGACCGCCGTGAAGGGGGAGGTGACGCATCCGGTCACCGGGCGAAGCGGCTGGGATGTCACGCGCGACGGTGGGTTGCAGGCCGTTCCCGGCATGGGTGGGATCTCGTACAGTCATCTTGTGGGGGATCGTTGCGTGGGCAGCGTGGGGGACCACATCGAGCCCGGTGTGAGCATCTCGAACTTCGACAAGAAGTGGGGCGGTGACCAGGCGAAGAACGCGCTTTGTGTCTTCGCCCAGATCGGCAACACGGCCATTGTCACAAGCGGCGACGCGAAGGGCGCGATCGGCACGGTGACCGGCAAGCACGGCGGCATCGAGCATGTGCTGGTGCATTTCCCGTCCGGCGTGCTGGACGCCCTCGACATCGGGGACACGGTCCGGATCCGGTCCCGGGGGCTCGGGTTGGCGCTGCGTGGTCATGACGATGTGGCGGTGCGCAACCTCGATCCCCGGCTCCTGGAGCGCCTGCCCATCAGGGCGAGCGGCAAATCCTTGCGCGTGGGCGTCTCCCGCGTGCTGCCGGCGCAGGTGATGGGAAGCGGGCTCGGTTCGGACAACACGCACCGAGGGGATTACGACATCCAGCTCTCCGACCCGGCCATGGTGAAGAAGCTGCGTCTGGACGGGCTTCGCTTCGGCGACATCGTCGCCCTGGAGGACACGTACGATGCGTACGGGCGCAGTTGGCGCCCCGGGGCGGTCTCCATCGGCATCGTGGTGCACGGCGACAGTCGCCTGGCGGGTCATGGCCCGGGCGTCACGACGATCCTCGCCGCCCAGAAAGGCAGACTGAAACCGCAGGAGGAGGAAGGCGCGAACATCGCGGACCTGCTCTCGTTGTCCCGGGACTCCGCCGGGGACCATCATGACGAGCGGATTCTGACCCGGAGCGAGCGCGTTTTGGAGAAGTTGGAAGAAGAGGATTGAACCGGTTTGCCTGCGTTCATGGCGGTGAAGGCGCCCAGCACAGGTCGTCGTCTTCAAGCACGACCCAGGGGTACGGTTTGCTGCAGACGCTCTCGGTGAGGCCGCTTTCATCGATCTCGTTCACGGCGCTCACGCGGTAGTGGTACGTGGTGAACAACTCGCCGGCGTCCGTGTACTCCAGGGAATCCGGGTCCACGATGGCGACCTGGGTGAAGGGTCCGTCCATGGACTCGCTCCGGTACACCCGGTATTCTGTGAGCGCGCCGCCCGTGTAGAGAGGACGCTCCCAGGTGATCTGGACCTCGCCGATCTGCGCGCCGGGCCCCGCGCTCAGTCCTTCGGGCGGGGCGGGCGGCACTCCTTGCCCGACGGCGACCGTGTGTTGCCATCCCAGCGTGACCTGGCTCAATCCAATGATCCCGACGGGTTGGACCGGCGTGTGGCGGTCCGTGGTGGTCCCGTCGCCCAGGTTGCCGTATCCGTTGTAGCCCCAGCCCCAGGCGGTCCCGTCGCTTGTCAGCGCGAGACTCGAGGAGTATCCGGTGGCCGCCCAGACCAGGTCCTCCAGGACACCGCTGCCGCCTGGCCCCACGACCTGGACGGGCGTGTGACGGTCGGTGGTCGTGCCGTCGCCCAGTTGGCCCAACTCGTTGGAACCCCAGGCCCAGGCGGTCCCGTCGCTCTTCAATGCGAGGCTGTGGGAATCCCCGGCCAAGGCGCGCTGGACGCCCGTGAAATCGTTGCCGTCGCTCGTCGATACGGGCGCGGCGTGGGCACGGGAGGTGGTGGTGTCATCGCCCAGTTGGCCGACGCCGTTGTCCCCCCAGGCCCAGACTGCACCGGTGTCCGTGGTGGCCAGTCCATGCGACCGCTGCGCGGCGACCTGCTTGATGCCCGAGAGGGGCGTCCCGTCGGCCTGGACCACGTGCACGGGGGTGTGCCGTTCATCGGTGCTCCCGTCGCCCAGTTGTCCGATCCAATTGTCGCCCCATGCATACACCGTTGCGTCCGTGCTCAGCGCGAGGCTGTAGGACGACCCGGCGGCCACCTGCACGATGTCGGTGAGAAAACCCTGCCCGTCGGGCCCGACGACCTGGACCGGGGTCTCCCGGCTCGTGGTCGTGCCGTCGCCGAGGGCGCCTGCGTAGTTGTTGCCCCATGCCCAGACGGTGCCGTCCTGTTTCACCGCGAGGCTGTGCCATACGCCGCCGGCGACCTGCGCGACGTCCGTGAGGAATCCCGCTGCGTCGGGGCCGACGACCTGCACGGGCGTGTTGCGGTCCATGGTCGAGCCGTCGCCCAGGGTGCCGGGCCAGTTGGCGCCCCATGCCCAGACGGTGCCGTCGGCTTTCAAGGCGAGCGTGTGCGCTTCACCGGCCGAGATCTGTTCCACGGGACCAAGAAGCCCTTCGCCTTCGGCGCCCACGACCTGGACGGGGGTGAGGCGGTCCGTCAGGGTCCCGTCGCCCAGGCGTCCGTTCTCGTTCGCACCCCATGCCCACGTGTCTTCCGGCGAGGTCTCCGGTTCGGTGTCCAGGGAAGCCCCGCTGGGCGTTGCGATCACAAGGAGCAGGATTACACAGATTGTTTGCAGGGTCTTGTTCATGGTTCCACCTCACCGGGATGTCCCGCCGACTGGTTGGTTACGCACAGGTCGCACCACCAGGCTTTGGGGCCCGGGGGAACCGGAAAACCTCCTCGGGAATAATATTTCCGAATTTATTCGGCGTGCAAGAGGGCCCTTTTGCCGGGTGTCGTGCCTGCTTGAAGCGGACGATCCGGCGCCGCAGCCGAAGCGCCTATACCCATGTTGTGGGTGGCGCGGCACAGGTGCCGAGATGGCAGAGAGGCCTAATGCGCCGGTCTTGAAAACCGGTGGGCGCAAGCCCGCGGGAGTTCGAATCTCCCTCTCGGCGTCAAAATCGGGCGCGGGGTCCGTAGGTCCCCGGCTCAGGTGTAGCTCACGTCGTCCCGTGAGGCGGGCACGGACGCGAATTCTTTCTCCAGTTTGTGCACCATCGCGCTCAGGTCCTCTTTGCGGATCGGTTTTTGCAGGATGTCGTACGCCCCTTCGCTGACGGCGGTGATCACGCCTTCGTTGTTCGGCGGGAGCGCCGTGATCAGGACGACCTTGCAGTAGGGGTCCTGGTCGAGGGCGTGACGGGCGAAGCGCAGACCCGAGGCTTCCGGCATGAGAAGGTCAAGGAAGACGATCGGGTGGTGCTGCTTCTCCCATTGCTCCTGCGCGGTGGCGACGCTGTCCGCCACGCTGATGTCGGTGAATCCACGTTCCTTGAGCAGGTCGGTCATGACCGTACGAACGGCATTGGAATCATCCACCACGAGGATGGGTGTATCATGGAATGACACGATGGCATCGCATGCCCTGGCGACCCTTATAGGCATTCCCGTTGCGGGGTGCAGGTCGCCGTGGCCACTTCGGCCTGCCGCCCGAACACACGAGGCCATGGTGGGCCTTATCGCGGATCGGTGGCCGCCTGGTCCAGGTCTTCGAACAGGTCGTCGCCGTCTTCGAGTCCCACACTGAGGCGCACGGTCCCGGCGGGGATTCCCAGGCGTTCGCGTTCTTCGGGAGCCATCTGCTTGTGGCTGGTCTCTCCGGGCAGCGACAGGAGGCTCTCGACCCCGCCGAGGCTCACAGCGGGGCGCACGACGCGCACGTTGCGGCGCAGGGCCACGGCGGCGTCTTTGCCCCCTTTCATGATGAACGTCACCAGGGGGAGTTCCCCGTCGAGGGTCTTCCGGGCGACCTGGTGGTCCGGGTGGTCGCCCAGGCCGGGGTGGTGGACCGTCTCCACCCAGTCTGCTTCGTGCAATCGCGCGGCGAGACGGGCTGCGGTCTCGCCGCTTCGTCGCACCCGCACGGGCAGCGTCATGAGGCCGCGTCCCAACCGGTAGGCGGGGTCGCCGTCCAGCATGGGCCCCCAGATCTTGCGTTTGTGGGTGAGCGCTTCCAGCAGCTCTTCGTCGTCGCTCGCCACGGCGCCGGCGATCAGGTCGCTGTGTCCGCCCATGGTCTTGCTCGCGCTTTCGCACACCAGGTCGGCGCCCCACGTCGCGGGGCGGGCCAGAACGGGCCCGGCGAAGGTGTTGTCCACGATGACGCGCAGGCCCGCCTCGTGTCCCGCTTCGATCAATGCGGGCAGGTCCAAAACGCGCAGCATGGGGTTCGTGGGGCTTTCCAGGTAGAGCACCCGGTCTTTCTCATCGGCGATGTTCTTGATCGATCCCGGGTTCAGGTCCTTGTCCATGTCCAGGTACCGCACCCGGATCCCGATTTCGGGGAACTCCTGGTCGAAGAGTTCCCGCGTGCCGCCGTAGATGGCTGGGGTCGCCAGCACGCCGTCGCCGGTGCGGGTCAGGGTGCGCACCGCGGTGGCGATGGCGGCCATGCCGCTTGAGAAGAGACGCGCGCCGCGGGTCTCCTCCAGCGCGGCGATCCGTTTTTCCACGGCTTGCAGGGTCGGGTTCGTGTAGCGGCTGTAGATGTACGGGGCCTCGCCGCCCATGGCGCGCTCCGGGTGGTCGTACGGGGCGCTGAGGTGGATCGGCAACGCCACGCTGCCCAGGGGGTCGTCGCGCGGGGCGCCGGCGTGCACGGCGGTGGTGTCCGGGGGTGCGCGGCGCTTGGGGTCTGGCTTTCTTGGCATGGACGCCGGCGCAAGGGCCCGCGGACTGAAGTAGCCACCGAAGGGAGGGCCTTGTCAACGGTTCCGGCACGGGGCCGACGAAGGGGAGGTCGGGTCGACGGTTCCAGGTCGGGGTCGTTATGGCCGCGACCGGCGCCGGGTTTAAGCCGGAGGGGTGGGTCCACGGTCCCCGTGCATTCCCGTCCCCGCATGCCGATGCGTGCATTCGCAGTGGCTTCCCTGCTTTTCCTCGTGGTCGCTTCCGCGGGTTGTTTCGGGATGTTCGAGGCGCACGTGCCGTCGCCGTTTCTTACGGGGGGTTGGGAGCAGACGGATTCAGGCGGTGGGGGTTCCTGGCTTGGCGAAGGGGCACGCTGGTCGCACGTTTCCTATGAGGTGGACCCGCCGCGGGGCACCTTTGACTCAGGTCCCTATCCCGGTTATCTGACTGTTTTGAGCATCGATGCGGTGATGCCGCTGGACAACCAGGAGGTCTCCGGGAACCTGGATGAGCAGGTGCAACGGGACGCCGAGGAGCAGAACGTGCAGCTCGACCAGGGTTCCAGGAAAAGCGGCGAGCGCAATCTGGCAAGCGGCGTGAAGACGCTCTGGTTCACGTACCGTGGGGAGGCAGAAGGTGGGGGTCTGTTCCGTTCGGGGAATGAGGTCCGTGTGGTGGGGGAGGTCTGGCCCGATGAACGTTCCCGGATCACGGTGGTCACGGTGGGTCTTTCGCAGGTGGAGGGCGGCTTCGCCACGACGCATACGGATCATACGAACTGGGATAGGATCATCGCGGACCCGGACGGCGCGATCGAGTCCCGAGCAGAAGGCAGCCAGGGTCTGATCTACAACGTACGGAGCCATGATTCGTGACCGCGCAAACCCCAGCGACCACAGAGATCGTCCGCCTGCGGCCTTCCCCGGAGATCCGTGCCTGGTGCGAGAAGCACGGCTTTTCACCGGATCTGGTGGCGCGCTGGGTCCGGTTCCATCCCCGCCCGGAGGCCCTGCTGGATTCGCTCCTGCATCCCACGCCGCGCTACATGCGGGTGAATTCGTTGCGTTCCCCGGCATCCCATGTGGTCCCGGCGCTGGAGGAGCGCGGGTTCTCGTTGGCCCGTGTGCCGGCACCCAGCGAGGGTTTCTCGACGTTCCGGGTGGACTCGGAACCGTTCGCCTTGGCGAGCACCCCGGAGCACTTGATGGGCGACCTCTATGTCCAGGACCTGGCGAGTCTGAGCGCCCCGGCGGCCCTGCGGGCACAACCGGGGGACTCGGTTCTGGACATGGCGGCGGCGCCGGGTGGCAAGACCACGGCGATCGCGGAGTTGGCCCGCGACCGGGCGCCCACGTTGGCCGTGGATCCGGTGCCGCATCGCGCCGCGGCGCTCTCGGCGAACCTGCGTCGTCTCGGTGTGACGAGCGTGGGCGTGAAGTTGGCCCGGGGGGAAGAGCTGCCGGTCAAGCGGCGCTTCGACCGGATCCTGCTCGATGCGCCCTGCACGGGGGAAGGGGTGCTGCCGCGCGATCCGACCCGTCGCACGGGCGATCTCGGTGAACATGCCGCCTTGGCGAGCTTGCAGCGGCGCCTGGTGGACCGGGCGATCCGGCTCCTTGAGCCGGGCGGGATCCTGGTCTACAGCGCGTGCACGTTCTCCCCTGAGGAATGCGAAGGGGTGGTCCAGTACGCGGTGGAGGCGGGCCTGGTCCCGGAGCCGTTGCCGTTTGGTGAACTGGGCGGGGTGCCGTTGGACCCAGCGCTACAAAGCGCGGGGCCTCTGGACTTCGGCGACAGCACGCGCTACGCCCGCCGGGCCTACCCGGACCGTCATCGCACGTTGGGGTTCTTCGTGGCACGCCTGCGCCAGCCCATGGAGGCCACGCCGTCTCCCCGGACCCGCGAGGGGGTCACGGTGGACCCGCCGCGTCCCAAGGAGAAAGAGAAGGAAAGCGAGAAAGACGACGAGCAGGCGGGGTCCCTGTCGCGTTCCGATACGGATTCCGGCGTGGGGGTGGAGGCATGAAGAAGCGGCCGCACAACCGCCGCGCGCCGACACGGGGCTCCGCCGCGCGCTCGGCGGGCCGCCCGAAAAAGGCGGACGGCAAGAGGCCCCAGGCAGGCAAGGGGAAAAAGCGGGAGAAACCGCCGGAGCCGGTGCGCCGGTCCATGGAGGTCATGTCGCTGGAGGAGGTGGATTGGCAGGCACAGATCCGTAACCTGGATCCGCCGGAGGAGGAGGCGCTGGCGGCGTTGTTGCAGGAGTTTGGTGTGGAACCGTCGGTGGACTGGAAGCAGGGTCGGGAGTTGCGTGTGGTGGCCCGGGACGATCTGGAACCCCGGCGCCGCGTGGTGCTCGTGCAGCCCGACTTGATGGCGGTGGTGGGGCCGTTCGAACCGCAGACGGTGGGGTTGCCCATTGCGCATCTTGCAAGAAAGGGCGCCCGCCTGACGTTGGAAGGGGCAGGGTTCCTTGCCCCGTTCGCCACGCGTCGCGTGGTCCATGCTTCGGAGAAAGGCGAGACGTTGTTCCTTTATGGGCGCACGTTGTTGGTGCAGGGGGTCAAGAAAACGGTGGGGCCGGTGCAGACCGGGGACGAGGTCCTTGTCCTTCGCGCCGGGGACCAGCGCTGCATTGGGATCGGGATCGCGGCCTCGCATCTCAATGCGGGCGACCGGTATCAGAACCGGGACGAGGTGGCCGTGACGAACCGCGCGGATTTGGGGCGGTACCTGCGCGATGCGCAAGAGGTCCTGGAATAGGGCGTGCCGTGGGCTTTGGGTCCTGGGGGCCTTTTCGTGGCGGTTTCATTTCCTCGGGAGGGGCAGGGGTGGTCGATGATTTGATCGAGAACGGCGGCGCACGGGGCACGTTTTCGAGTCGAGCTCCGTGCGTCAACGTCCCTGTTATGTATCGGCCCCGCTGGAGCCCGGTTCCGCGCCGGTCTCTTCGCTGAGGCCGGCTTGTTTGGGGGAGGCGTCGCGTTTCACCTTGGGGTGGTCGAGTATGCTCTTGTCGCCGCCGGCTTCTCCCTTTTGCGCGTCGCCGTGCCAGAGGACGCGCTGCGGGAAGGGGATCTCGATGCCCTCTTCCTTGAACCGTTGGTCGATCTGGGCGCGGACCTCGGAGGCCGCGGCCCAGCGCGTGAGCACTTCCTTGACCCAGAAGTACACGGAGAAGTCCAGGCTGGAGTCGCCGAAATTGCTGAACCGGACGAAGGGTTGGTGCTCTTCGTCGGTCTGTGCCAGCGGGTGGTTGCGCGCGATGTCAAGAAGCAGATCCTGGACTTTTTCCACGTCGGTGCCGTAGGCGACCCCGACGTCGACGCGGACCTTGGACTTGGTGTCGGGCCGGAGGATGTTGATGACCCGGTGCGTGGCGAGCAGGTTGTTGGGGACGATGATGTTCTCGTGGTTCACCACGTGGTAGAGGTGCGTGGTACGCAGACCGATGTTGCTGACGGTGGTAAGTTCGCCGGTGTCGAGGACGATCCAGTCGCCTTCCTTGAACGGTTGGTCGATCAGCAGGTGGACGCCGGAGAAGAAGTTCGAGAGGGTGTCCTGCGCGGCGAAGGCGATCACCATGGAGATGATGACGCTGCCCGCCAGGAATATGGTGAGGTCGATGCCGAAGCTGCTGACGAGGTAGAAGATGCCGACGAGCACGATGATGACGCCGCCGATCTTTTCGAATACGGGCAGGAGCCGGTCGTCCAGTTGGGACTCGGTGCGTCCCACCAGGCGCTTGCCGATCTCGAGGATGATCTCGTGCCAGACGCGGAACGCGATGTAGGCGAGGGCCACCACGAGCGCGACCAGCCAGACCCGGTCGAGCAGGTGGAACAGCCAGGACGGCAGGGAGAACACTTCGAGGCTCTGTTTGACGCCGAACGCGAAGAGGATGAGGAAAACGGGCATCTTGAGGATCCGGATGATGTGGTCGTCCAGTTCGGTCTTCGTGCGCCGCGTGAACGCCTTCAAGACGGGATGGATGAACCATGTGACGAGCAGGGAGATGACGAGCCACGCGGCCAGGTTCAGGAGGAACGCCCCGCCGGTGTTGTCCAACGGCGCGGGCAGCGGGTTCTCCCATTGGCCGAGGATCAAGACGGTGCCCAGCGAACTCACCGTGCCCTGTGATTCCATGCGGATGAGAGCGTCGGTGCCGTTGACGGCGAGCACGTTGAGCGTGAATTCCAGGGTGCGCGGGTCGGCCCGCGCGCCGGGCTTCGCGTGGACCTCGAGCCGCAGGTCTTCAGCGGGGGCCAGTTCACCCTCGGAAGGTTCGACCGTGACGTCCCAGTCCTGGGCGTCGGCCACCTCGATCTGGGGGAGGATCCGGTAGGTGCGCATCGGGTCGTTGGAGACGAGGCGCCACTCGAGCACCGCTTCTTCAGTCACGCGGGTCTCGGTGTGGGTCTCCACGTCGATCATGACCACGCGCGCATCCTGCGCCGAGACCGCGGGGGCGACCAACGTCAGCCCGATCAGGAGGACAAAAAGGAGTGCCAGGCGTGGATGCACACAGGCTGAACCCGTGCGCGCCTTTTATCCGGGTTTCGTTTGGCCGCCCACCAAGGAGATGGAGCGCAAGCGTAGCGCGCCCGGGCCGCGGGTGACAAGGTTCACGACCCGGACGCGGTGACGGTGGTTGGCGGGCCCGGCCCGGGTCCGTCCGTGCGCGATGCGATGGAGGTCTGAGAATGAAAGAATACAGCGTGCTGTTGGTCTTCGAGTCGTTTCTTTTGGATCGGTTTTTGGTGGTCGAGCACAAGGAGCGCGGCTGGGAGCTTCCCGGGGGCCATGTAGAACCGGGTGAGAGCCCGCTGGAAGGGGCGAGGCGGGAGTGGCAGGAAGAGACCGGATTGCCGCTTGCTCGCGTCCAGCGTGTCGCGGAGCACACCCGGCCCGATGGGTCCGTGGGTCATCTGTTTCTCGGCGCATGCACGGCCCCTAATGAACCGGCGGGCGAAGTGGAGCTGGCGGGGGCCGTGGACCCGCGCGGTCGCATCGTCGCCCAGCGTTGGGTCCGGCGCCTGGCGGAGGTCTCGCCACTGTCGTTCCCGGGAGATCCGTATCAGGAACTGGCGCAGGCGGTGGTCGCCGCGGCGGCGTCGGGGCCGTGGCGGTTTCCAAAAGGGGAGCAGCCCGAACGGTTCATCGAGCGCGTCGCCGATCACCCGGAAGCTGCCCCTCGGGGTGACTCAGTCAAGACTGCGTTCTGAACCGGCGCGCCCGTTTCAGCGCACGCTGTCCAGGTAGGCCAGGGTGGCAAAGTCGTGGTTCGTGCCCGGGCCCTGGCTGTTGCCCGTCGCGGCCCCTTTAAAACATGCGAGCGGTTTGGAGCCCGTGCGTGGGTCCAGACATTCAAGCCTGGACTTGGCTGTTTTCTCCTTACTGTTCAACCACCTCACCATAATCCTTTAATAGGCTGCAAAGGGGGTCTGGATTGAGAGCCATGCGTCCGCTGGTCCCGCTCATCGTCATCCTGGCCGTTCTGGTCGTCGCGGCCCCCGCGTGGGCCGATCATGACGAGCCGCTCCCGGAGCAACCCGATTTGGAGTTGGGGGTCTCCGATCAGGTGGACGATGGCGAGCTTCTCGAGACCAACGATCAGGATGAGCTCGGCGTGAGCGTCGGCAACCTGCTCTCTGATGCCGGTGGGCTCCTGGAGTCCGTCGGCGGGGTCCTGGAAACGGGCGTGACCCAGGCGGGTCTGCTCGCAGCCTCTGCGCTCGGGACGGCCGGTGCCGCGATCGCGACGGCGTTCGCGGCCACGGGCGACGCGCTCATCTGGAGCATCGGTGGGGTCTACGGCCTGATCACCGGCACCGTGAAGACGGGTTTCGAACTCGTCGGGGCCGTGGTCACCGGCGCCTGGGCCCTTCTTGCCACCCTGGCCACCTCAGCAGCGTTGGGCCGTCCCACGGCCATGTCCCAGACCGCGTGGGTCGGGACCGTCGCCATGGGGGCCACCGCAGTAAGCGCGGCGGGCCACTTCGGCCTCTGGAACCTGCTGCGCCGTTTCGGTTGGATCGGTGCGGGGTTGCCGCTCTTCTCGCGCATCGAGAAGGACGACCTGTTGGACCATCCGCTTCGCAGTGAGATCTACGAGGTGATCAAGACGAGCCCCGGGATCCACATCAGTCAGTTGGCGCGCACCGTGGACGCCGGTTGGGGTACCACGATCCATCATCTTCGCAAGCTCAAGGAGAACGACATGGTCGCCGTGCGCATGGTGAACAACCAGAAATGCTACTTCATCAACGGCGGCGGCACGGGCCGCGACACGTGGGGCGCGATCTCCCACTTGAAGAACGAGACGGCGCGCCGGATCGCGGAGTTCGTCTACGCGCACCCGCTGATCGCCGTGACCGAGGTCTCCAAGCGCCTCGGCATGAGCGCGAGTCTGGTCTCCCACCACGTGGCGAAGTTGACCCGCGCGGGGGTCCTGGAGAAGGTGCGCGACGGGCGGTTCATCCGCCTTGCGGTCACGAAGTCGGCGTCCACGACCATGTTCCCCGCGCAGACGCCGGTGGCGCATCCCGCCCAGCAACCGCTGGCGGCGTGAGCGCACCCGGTCGTGCATGTTCCTTCTAACCCATGGCGTAACCGCCGTCGACCCGCAGTTCGGTTCCGGTGACGTAGTCCGCGTCCGTGGAGACGAGGTACGCCATGGCGCTGGCGATGTCCTCTTCGTGCCCGATTCGGCCCACGGGCACCTTGCTTTCCCGTTCCCTGCGTTTTTCGGGGGTGTCGCCGGCGAGCATGTCCGTTGCGATCATGCCGGGTGAGATCAGGTTCACGGTGACGCCGTCGGCGCTGGTCTCCGCGGCGAGGCTGCGTGCCAGCCCGACGAGCCCGGCCTTCGCGGCCGAGTAGTGGGCACCGTGGGCGCTGCCGGTGCGCCCGCGCACGCTGCCGAGGAACACAAGGCGGCCCCATCGGTCTTGTCGCATGGCCGGCAGGACGGCCCGGGTGGCCAGGTAGACGCCGGTGAGGTTCACGTCGATGGTGCGCCGCCAGGCGGTCTCGTCCAACTCGCTCACGGTGCGTCGGTCGTAGAGGCCGTGGGAGGCCACGAGCACGCGCACCTCGCCGAGTTCGTGTTTGATCTTCTGGTGCAACCGGGCCACGGTGGGCCCGTCCCCCATGTCTCCCGCGGCCACGAGTCCGTGGCGGTCCTTGCGCTGGATCTCGGCGACCACTTCACCGGCGGCGGCTTCGTTCTGCACGCAACCGACGGCCACGTGGTACCCCATCCCGGCCAGACGCAGCGCGCAGGCGCGACCGATCCCGCGCGAGCCGCCGGTGACCCAGGCGACGTGGCCGCTGCCTTCCTTTTGGGCCATCGCGCTGGGCAGTCTCTGGGCGCTCTTGGGCTTTTGCGCCTGGGGCGTGGCACGGACATCGCAAGACTCATTGCCGCCGGCCAGATTCCCGACGCTGGTGCACATGGTCGATCATCACAGTCGGGGGTTTTTTGCCCTCCTGCTTGCCGGTCTGGTCCTGCTCGCGGGCTGCCTCCAAGAGGCGCCGGATGGGGGCGACGAAAACGCGGGTTCCGATACCGATGCGGCGACGGACTGGCATCGCGCCCTGCCGGAGTCGATCACCGGCCTGGATCATGTCAGCCAGGTCGACGGCGTGGAGGAGGCCGCGGGGATCGCCACGTACAAGGATCATCTTTACGTGGCGGGTCTCGGGACGGGTTTTTACATCCTGAACGTGACCACGCCCGAGGATCCGGCCTTGGTGGGTCATCTGGTGGATCAATGGAGCCGGGGTGTGGACCTGGTGCATTACGACGACGGGACGATCGTCGCGGCGTTGGCCGCGGGGGGAAGCGGGATGGCGTTCTACAACGTGACCGATCCGACGGAACCTGTGCATCTGGAGACGGTGCTCGAGGGGGATGTGGCGGTGCACAACGTCTACACGCTGCCTGGTACGCAGTATGTCTACAACAGCCGGTCGTTGGATGTTCCCGGTGTGGACATCGTGGATGCTTCGGACCCGGAGGACATCCATGTGGCGGCGGTGGTGCGCGGCGAGACGACCTGCCACGACATCCGGTTCTACCCGGAAGGCGACCGGGGGTATTGTGCGGCGGTGGAACAGACGCAGGTCTGGGACATGGCGGATCCATTGGACCCGCAGTTGGTCCAGGCGATCGTGAATCCGGCGATCCAGATCCATCATTGGGCGATGCCCGTGCACAATGGTACGCTTCTTGTGATCGGGGACGAGTTCGCGGGGTCCACGGGCGCCGCCGCGGGTTGCTTCGCGGCGTCCGAAGGCCCGGACGTTGTGGGCACGGTGAGCGATCCCGTAGGCGCGGTCTGGTTCTATGATCTGAGTGACGAGTCTGCGCCGGTCCCGCTGGGGTTTTTGGCGCCGGAGTTGCCTGTGGACAATGTCCCCCCGGCGCCGTGCACGGCTCATTTCGGGGAGCAGGTGGGCGACCGGGACCTCATGGTGGTGGGTTGGCGCACGGCGGGCACGGTCCTGGTGGATTTCTCGGACCCCATGGCCGCTTCCATCGTGGATGTCGTGCCCACCGACGGGGATGTTTGGGAGGCGCGTTACCTGGGCGGTTGGGTGTTCACGGGGGACACGGGCCGCGGTTCGGACGTGCTCACCTTCACGGGTTGAACCGGAAAGTGGGGCCTTGCCCTGTCGTGGCGAAGGACCTTGCGTGGTCCCGATCAATCAAGGGCGAGCGCGCTCCGGGGGCCCTTGCTGTCCTCACAACTCCGCGGTCCATAAGCCCGCACCGTGGCTGGCGACCATGACGGTCCCGCCGTCGCGGTGCACGAGAGCGTCCTTCAATTGGCCCTCGGAGGGTGTGTCTTCGGTGCAGGTGCCAAGGATGCCGAGGTGCTGGCAGTCGTAGACCTCGTCTTGCTGCGTGACGGAGAACACGCGTCCTTGGTCCGGGTGCGCGGCCAGGGCGGCGGGGGCGCCGCCGTCCAGCGACCAGGGCACGAACACGTCGATGGGACCGGGGGTGCGCCAGAGTGTGGCGCCCAGGAGTCCGGCGTAGGCGGCTTCGTCGCCCGCGTCCACGGCGCGCACGCGGTCCGTGGAGACGCCCGTGGTGCTCCATCCGGTGGTCTCGTGGTAGGCGAGCACGCCGTTGTCGGTTGCGACCAGGAGTTGACCGGTGGCGTCGTTCCAGGTGGCGTCCCACAGGTGCAAGGGCGTGATGAGGATCGGTTCCCAGTTCGCGCCGCCGTCGGTGGTCACGAGCACCTGGCTGTCCGTGAGTTCGCCCCATGCCACGGCGTACGCGGTGAGGGGTTCTTCGGGGTGTGCGACGATGGCGAGGACGCTGCCGTCGCCGCCGATATCGATGTCGGCGAAGTCCCAGGTGATCCCGCCGTCTTGGCTGTAGGTCAGATAGGGCCAGAAGAAGAGGGTCTGACCGCCGGCGTACACGACGCTGCCGTCCGTGTTCGCGGTGGTGGAGGAGACCCCTTGGAAGCCGTACCCGCCCCCGGTGTGCGCCCAGCTGGTGCCGCCGTCGTGGCTGGCGAAGAGTCCGAGGGTCCCGCCGGCCAGGAGCAGGGACCCGTCTCGGGATGTGCCCAGGGAGGAGAGGTCCACGTTGGGGAACCCGTTCGTGCGGCCTTCCAGGTGGTAGGCTCCGTCCCCGGTGGGACCGATCCGGACGACGCCCAGTCCTTCGTGCGCGAGGAAGACGGCGTCCGGTTCGTGCGGGTCGGCCACGGCGGCGACGGTGCCGAACGTGACCTCCTCGAAGCCGAGGTTCTGCCAGGTGTCGCCGCCGTCCAGGGTGAGGAAGACGCCGTCACCCGCGGCGACGAAGAGGCCGCCGCCGGGACGGTGGCCCAGGGAACGGGCGCTGGAGGGGAAGTCCACGTCCTGCCAGCTTTGGCCGCCGTCCGTGCTTTTCTGGAAGAGCCCGAAACCGTGGCGCCAGATCGTGCCGTCGTCTTCGCGCGCCATGTCGCGCACGCCGTCGGGGTCGTCGGTCCAACTCGCGCCGCCGTCGTCGGTCACCCAGGTGCGTCCGATGCTCGCGACGACGAGGTGGTCGTCCGTGGGGCCGAACTCCATGCCGTAGAGCGCGGCGCTGCCCACGGGGGCATCCACGTCGGTCCATGTGTCGCCGCCGTCGTCGCTGACGATGATCCGGTTGTTGAAGCCGTCTGTGCGTTCGCTCAAGGCGATGCGGCCGTCGGGGCCGATGGCGGAGACCCGGCAGGAGGGGTTGTCGATGAGGTGCTCCCAGCTCTGGCCGCCGTCCGTGGTGCGGGCCACGCCGCCGAAGCCGCAGACGAAACCGAGGTCGGGGTCCTGGCGGTCGAACGCGAAGCCGTCCCCGTTCGCCGAGGAGGCTTCCGTGATCGGGAAATCCTCGAGGGCTTCCCAGTTGTGGCCGTTGTCGCGGGTTTGGAACGCACCGTCCCCGAGGGTGCTGATGACGAGGACTTCGCTCGAGCCGCCCATGCCCCAACCGGCGGTTCCCGCGGGGGCGTTCTCATTGGACCAAAAAAGGCCGGAACCGGTGGGTTGTGCGTCTCCGGGGGGATCCGGTAGGGCCGGTTCGGCAAGGGGCGATGCGGCTGAAAGGGGCACAAGCAGCAGCAAGGCGCAAAGGAGGAATGGGGTCCAGGACGGTCTTCGGTTGTTGATGGGATTGGACGGGGTTTTGGGCACCAAGGCACACACCGGTGGAGACACCGCGCACCGGGTTCATATTCTTTGTTGGCCTCAGGTCCGCTGAAACCCGGCGCGGGCGGAACCGGCCGGTCGGCGAGAGACGGAGCCGCAGCGGCAGTGCCCGGTCACGTGGACACGGGAGCCGCCTGGTGCGTCACTGTGCCGGGTGGACACAACCAGGCAGGGTTTTGGCTCGAATGGTCTGGTGCTGTAAAAAAAGGGGTGGAATGAGGGAAAGAAGGGATGGAGTCGGGGTCTACGCGGAGACTTTCTGGAAGTATTCGTTGCCTTTGGATTTGTCGATCGCCGGGTCGCCTTGTTGCCAGTTGGCGGGGCAGACCTGGCCGTGCTTCTGGTGGAAGGTGAGCGCGTCCACCATGCGCAGGGCTTCGTCGACGCTGCGTCCCAGCGGTTCGGCGTTCACGCTGAAGTGCTGCAGGACCCCTTCTTCGTCGATCAGGAAGAGGCCGCGCATGGCGACGCCTTCGTCTTCGTCCAGGACGTTGTAGGCGCGTGAGATGTTCTTCGTGATGTCGGAGACGACGGGGTATTCGACGCCTTGGATGCCGCGTTCGCTGCGGGGGGTGTCCAGCCAGGCCTGGTGGCAGTTCTTGCTGTCGACGCTGGCTGCGAGGACCTCGGTGTTCCGGTCTTGGAACTCGGCGAGTTTTTCCTGGAACGCGATCAGTTCCGTGGGGCAGACGTAGGTGAAATCGAGTGGGTAGAAGAACAGGACGACCTTCTTGCCGCGCAGGTCGCTCAGCTGGATGTCCTTGAATTCACCGCCGACGGCTGCTGTGGCCTTGAAGTCGGGTGCTTCCTTGCCGATTTGGATGGTCATGGAGGATTCCTCAAGAGGGACGTCGAATCCCGAACCTTCATTAACCATTCGGACGCGGAAGCGGATTCCGTTTTCAGGGGCACCACGACCCGATGAGGGCCGTGTCAATGATTATCATGTTATGACTTGGCGTGTTCGATGCGCATGAGCCGGTAGCCGGCCCGGCCGTCGCGCTCGTGGTACAACGCGGCTTCGGCCTGCGTGGCGCGCAGGCGGTCCCCCGTGCTCTTGACCTCCACGAGAAGGGGTCGAGGAAGACTGGGGTGGGTGGCCAGCAGGTCGGCGTTGTGCGCGCCGTGCCCGCGAAGGATCCCTTCCAGCACGCCCGCGAGCCCGTCCGGCCTGAAGGCGTCGGCGAGCCGGGCGAGCCGGTTCACGTAGCGGCGGTAGGTGGGCGGGCGGGCTCCCCGTTGGATCACCGTCTCGCCGAGTCGTTTCACTTCCTGGGGGCCTTCTCCCGCCGCGACGGCGGCCACGGCTTCGAGCCCCCGCCTTGTGGCTTCCAGGGGGTTCGCGCCCGGGGGGTGATGGACGAGCGAACCGGTCTGCTCCATGCGTACGGGGTCGCGCCACCAGTGGCCGACGACTTCGGTGACGAGGAGCCGGTAGAGCGCCAAGAGCAACCGGGGCGTCTCCACGTGATGGCCGCGCGCACTCAGGATCCGCGCGGCGGTGCCTTCCACGGTGGCGTCCCCTTCGCCCCCGGGCACGCGCAGATGGAACCGTTTGCGGGTGCTGCGGGCGTAGCGGTCCCCGGCGTAGGGCACATGGGCGACGAGGGCGTGGATGAAGGCCTCCCGGGCCGCATAGGCGCCGGTCGCGGGCAAGGCGGCTTCCCCGGCGTCTTGCAGGACGCGGGCCAGCTGGCGGGGGTCGGTGACCGTGCGCAGGTCGAAGGCATGCCGGACCCGGTCTTCCTCGGGCAGCACAAGCACATAGGGGACGTGAACAAGCAGTCGCCGCGTCAACCGGATGTTGGGCCGCCATGGCCGGCCCGCGAGTATGGAGGTGAAGGTCTCCGTGCGCAGGCGTTTTCGGGAGTCGAACCAGACCGGTTCACCGGGCCGCTCGGTGTCGCGCACGGCGATGATCGCTTCATCCAGGTGGGGGTCCATGTGCAGGGCCCAGTCGAGTGGGTTGCCGTTGATGTGGTCGCGTTCACCGAGAAGCGCCCGGTGGGCCGTGCCCAGGGGGTCATGGCGGAACCGGAAGGTCCCTTCCTGGAGCTCCACGGTCTCGGGGTCCAGGCTCGTTGCATGGACCGGGGTCGAGGAGGACGGATGCCGGACCGGCGCATTGCCCATGGCGGAGGGAGGTCGTTGCCAAGGTGTAGGTGTTTGGGGGGGAGGTGACCGGGAGTATTCGTCGCGGTGGTGCCCGAGGCGCCCTCACGGATCCGTCATCGCCACGGTTTGTTCCCGCCGCGCGTGTTTTCCCCGTGGGCGCCGTGGATCATGGCCCGGATGCGCTCCTCGTTGAGGAACTCGGTGGGAAAACCCAGGTCGACCCGGCTGGCTTCGTCAAGCCGCTTGTGTTGGTCTTCGCTGAGGCGCAGTTCAAGGGCCTGCAGGGTCTCGCGCAGTTGCGCGGCGCCGGTGGCGCCCAGGATCGGGATCACGTCGCCTTCCTGGTCGAGCACCCAGCGGGTGGCCACCTGGGCGGGGCTCGCGTCGAGTTCCCTGCTGATCTCGTGCACCGTGCGCGCGATGCGTGCTTCGGCCTCGGACACCTGGCTGCCTTGCACGTCCAGGCGCCTCGTGCCGCCTTCCTCCGGGGGTTTATCGAGGTATTTCCCGCTCAGGATCCCACGTCCGAGCGTGCCCCAGGCGGTCACGCCGAGACCCAGCTGCTGGGCCATGGGGATCAGTTCCCGTTCCGGGGTGCGGCGGCTCAGGGCGTATTGCAGTTGTACGGCGATGGGCGCCGACCAGCCGCGCTCTTCGGCGAGCGTGACGAGCCGGGCGACCACCCAGGCAGGGGCATCGGAGATCCCGATGTGGTGGACCTTGCCTTGTGAGACGAGGTCGTCGAGGCCGCGCAGCACTTCCTGGGCGGGCGTCGCCCCGTCCCACATGTGCACCCAGAACAGGTCCACGTGGTCCGTGCCGAGCCGCTCCAGGCTTTCCTTCAGGGCGCGGTGCATGTTCTTGCGTTGGTTGCCGGCGCGGTTCGGGTCGCTTTTGCTCGTGGCGAGGGTGTATTTCGTCGCGATCACGTAGCGGTCGCGGTCCGGGGCGACCAGTTCACCGACCCAGCGTTCGGCGGTGCCGCCCGTGTAGACGTTCGCCGTGTCGATGAAGTTCCCGCCGGCTTCCGTGTAGGCTTTGAACTGGGCGTCCACTTCGTCGCGCTTGGCGCCCCATCCCCAGTCGTCGCCGAAGGTCATCGTCCCGAGCGCGAGCTCACTCACGCGCAGGCCGCTTTCTCCCAGTCTCTGGTATCGCATCAAAGCGTGCGGCTCCACGGGCTCCCGATATAATATCCATGCGCCCGAATTCATGCGCGACCGATGGTGCATGCGCCCAGATCCCAGAGCCCACGGGCTGACGCTCAGGCATGGTTTCCGGGTTTGCGCGACCACCGACAAGGACGTAAAGCGGGCCTGCGATCGCGCTGCGATGACGGGTGCACCAGGGCAAAGGGGCGCGCACGAGGCCGGGCGGATCGCCACGGGCCCGGGGGATGGGGTGGCGGCGTTCGCGTCCACGCGCAAGGTCCGTTTTTCGGATATCGACGGGATGGGGCATGTGAACAACGCGGTGTACCTCTCCTACATGGAGGAGGCCCGGTTCGATTGGGTCCTGGATGTGGTGGGGGTGAAGCGGCTGCAGGCGGTGGATTTCATCCTGGCCCACGTGACGATCGACTACCTGGCCGCGGCGACGTTGGGGGACGAGGTGCGTGTGCAGATGTGGGTCCCGCGCATCGGTGGCAAGAGCTGGGATTTTGCCTACCGGTTGAGCCGGGTCCACGACGACGTCGTTCTGGCCCGGGCGCTCACGACGCAGGTGGCGTATGATTACGCCCAGCGTCGTCCCAAGGAGATCCCGGACGGCTATCGGCCCCACCTGGACCGCCTGTACGGGGAGTGAAGCGGCGGACCTCCTCTCCAATCGCGCCCTCCTTCACGAGCAGACAGTGCCTGACGAGCCCCGTTGTCAACTCTGCGGGCGGGAATGTCCCATGGGGGCACCTGGGTCGCGACCAGGTGGGAAAAAGTGAATCAAGTACACCGAATGTGCATCTTGTGCGCCGAAACCCCGAGATTCAGGGCATAGAATTAAATACAGGTGCAGCGTTTGGGCGGCTTGGCGATACACATGGTGGTGTCCAAACTCAGTTCTGCAAAAAATAGGCTCGTATGGTCGGTCTTGCTGATCGGCACTTTGTTGCTCGCATCGGGGGCTGCGCCCCCGTCCGGGGCGTCTCACGCCCCGACCCTTGACGAGTCGCTCCCCTACGATTTCTCGCTCCCGATCCCCGAGGAACCGGAATGTGACGAAGAAGGGAGCTTCCTCGTGCTCTTTTGTGAGACCCTCGAGGACGACTACAACCGCGTGACGATCATTGTGCGGGACTTCGGCAACCCGACCCCGATCCCCATCGGGGCGAAGTACGAGTTCCGCAACGACGACGGGTTCCTGCTGCGCGAGGACGTCTTCTGCGGCCAGGTGAACACGTGGGTCCCCGAATCCGCCGCCGAACTCTTGGTGGACGTCTCCAACGCGGAGTCCTATGTCGACGAGCGCCATACCCTGGGCGTGTGCGGTTTCGCGCCTCTCCAGGGGGATGTATGGCTTCGGTGGACGCACGGCGTCTCGCCTGAACCCGAGGTCCCGGCGGACGAGGACCCCACGAAGAAATGCAAGTGTGAGTGCGAATGCGACCCGGTCTTCGGCTGCGAGTGCGACTGCACCGCCGTGGACGGGGACCATGAGTGCAACGAATGCGAGCATGACGAGTGAGCCCGTCTTGTCGTCTTGATGCGCATCAAGGCACCACGATCTCGCGGGCACCCAGGGGGAGCGACCCCCCTGGGCCGCCCGCCGGGGACAGGAAGCACCCAGGCCACTCAGTCCAGGGGCCCGGTCCCCGCTGCGCCTTTTTGATCGGTCGCCTTGATTGATGTTCGCCTCCGCTGAGCCGATCCATACGACGCGCTCGCTGCGCGTTCGCTCAGCCTTGGCCCGCTGGGGCTCCATACCCGGTCCGCCACCGGTTTCGCTGCGGCGCGGGCGTTTTATTCACGCCGGGAGATCACTTTCTTGGCCGCGGCCACGATGTGGTCCGGTGTGAGCCCGAAGTGCCGGTAGAGGTCTTTCGGGTCGCCGCTCGTGGTGAAGGTGTCCTTGACGCCGACGCGTTCCAGGGGGGCCGGGGCCCGTTCCACGAGGACCTCGGCCACGGCGCTGCCGAGCCCGCCCGTGGTGAAGTGGTCTTCACAGGTCACCAGGGCGCCGCATTCGCGGCTGGCCGCCTCGATGGTCTCGTGGTCGATGGGCTTGATGCTGGAGGCGTTCACCACGCGCGCGCCGATGCCTTGCTTCTTCAGGATGTCCGCCGCGAGCCAGGCGTTTTTCACCATGGGTCCGCACGCGAACAGGGCCACGTCGTCGCCTTCGAGCACGGTGGCGAACTGACCGAGTTCGGTGGCGTGGTCGTCGGCGTCCATCACGGGGACCTTGGCGCGGGTGGTGCGCATGTAACCGGGGCCTTGCCAATTGTAGAGCAGTTGCACCCCGAGTTCCGCTTCCACGCTGTCGGCGGGCACGAAGACCGCCATGTTCGGCAGGGTGCGGTAGATCGCCACGTCTTCCAGGGCGTGCGCGCTGGAGCCGTCCTGGCCGGTCATGAGTCCACCGTGGCTGCCGATGAGTTTCACGGGGAGGTTCTGCCGGGCGACGCTGTTGCGCATCTGCTCCCAGCCGCGCTGGCTGAAGATCGCGAAGGTGGAGGCGAAGGGGATCTTGCCCGCATGGGCCAAGCCGGCGGCCGTGGTGATCATGTCCTGCTCGCTGATCCCCATCTGGAAGAACCGCTCCGGGAACCGCTCGGCGAACCAGGCGGCCCTCGTGGAATCGGCCAGGTCGGCGTCCAGGGCGACGACGTCGTCGTGCGCTTCGGCGA
>CAYVRY010000008.1:0-29921 GCA_964452895.1 uncultured Halobacteriales archaeon | reverse complement strand
GGTATGACTAGGGCCTTCCAAGCCCTCAGCCCGGGTTCAAATCCCGGTGCCCGCACTGATTCGTCCTGGCCATCGGGCCGGGCCAGCACACGGGTCGCACAACGGGGCGACACACCTAAAAGTCAAAGAGCAACGGCATCATCGGCCGGCCCGTTGCCTGCGCTGGTGTCCGTCTCGAACCTCGGGGTGCGCTACGGCGCCGTGCAGGCCCTGGCTCCCGTCTCGTTCGACCTGCCCGAAGGCATCTGGGCGCTTCTGGGCCCCAACGGCGCGGGAAAATCCACCTTGATCCGGACCCTCCTGGGGCTCACGCAACCATCGAGCGGCACCGCCCGTGTGCTCGGGCACGACAGCCGCAAGAACCCGAGCGCCGTGCGGTCCCGAGTGGGCTACATGCCGGAGTCCCCGGCCTTGCTGCCCGGCTTGAGCGGGGTGCAATATGTCACGTTGGCCGCCCGGCTCAACGGGATGGATGGCCTGGAAGCGCGGCGACAGGCCCACGTGGCACTGGACGAGGTGGGGATCGGCGAATCCCGATACCGCGGTGTGGAAGGCTACAGCATGGGGATGCGCCAACGCGTGAAGATGGCGCAGGCGATCGCGCACAAGCCAAAACTCTTGATCCTGGACGAACCGACCAACGGCCTGGACCCTGCCGGGCGCGAAGCGATGCTCGATTTCATCAACGTGTTGACCAAGCGGGGCGTGAGCCTGCTCTTCTCCAGCCACATCCTCCCCGAGGTCCGGCAGGTGTGCGACCAAGCCGTGATCCTGCGCGCCGGGAAAGTGCTCCACAAGGGACCCCTGGAAGCCCTGCAAAAAGACACCGGAGGACTCCGGCTGGAGACCCTGCAACGCCCCGACGCGCTGGTCGCAGAACTCACCGGCCTCGGCTACAAAGTGACCCCGAACCCCTCCGGACTCGTCGTGGAAGGCAACCCCGCATTGCAGGAGATCCTGCGAATCGCCGCCCGGACCGGCGTCGCGCTGCGCTCGGCGCGACCGAACCAACGGGCCGTTCAGGACCTCGTGGTGGACCTCATGGAGGCGGAGGCGTGATGAAACTGGAAGGCGCCGCGGGCTCCATCTGGGCGCTGACCCGCTCCGGGTTCGCCGGGATCTTCCGC
Organism: uncultured Halobacteriales archaeon; assembly: GCA_964452895.1. Taxonomy (GTDB): domain Archaea; phylum Thermoplasmatota; class E2; order JACPAO01; family JAHWKR01; genus CAYVRY01. The sequence goes on along the minus strand of CAYVRY010000008.1, from coordinate 28,794 downwards.
AACGTGTTCTTCTGGGTGGCCATCGGTTACAGCGTGCTCGTGGTGGGGATCGCCACCGCGATCATCTACGTGATCAGCCAGGTCGGTCCCGAGGACCCGGCAGCCTACGCCGAAAGCATCCGCAGCTTCCTCGACCGAGGGTTCCTGCAAGACGTGATCGGTTGGCAGGTGGTCGCGGTGATCATCGTGGTCGCCATAGTAGGCACACGCACCGTCTCGCGCGACCGCATGCTCGGCGGGCTCGAGTTCATCCTGAGCAAGACGATCCCGCCATGGGGCTACATCGCCAGCCGCGTGCTGACCCCCGTCCTGGCCTCCCTGCTTCTGCTCTTCGTCCCGATCCTCGTCATGGTGATGCTCATGTTCATGCTCGTGGACCCCATGCCCAGCGACCGCGTGCCGCTCCTCTGGGGTGCCGTCGGCTCCGCACTGGTGGTGAGCCTCGTGCTGGGCGTGCTCGCCGCCGCCGTGGGCGCCATCGTGGCCTCCCCGCGCAAAGCCGTCGTGATCTGGCTGCTCGTCGTGGTGGCCACCATGCCCCTGGCCGCCATCGCCGACGAGTTCGGAGCGGACTGGTACTGGTTCGTGGGACCCATGCCCCTTCTCAACGCCACCACGTTCACCTTCATGGGCACCGCGTTCCCCGGCCGGCACGTGATCCAGGGCTGGGGCGCCCTGGCGATCCTCGTGGTGGCCAGCCTGGGCCTCATGCGCTGGCGCATCCGGGAGGTCGTGCGTTGATCGAACTGCAAAACGTGAGCGCCTGGTACGGCGACGTGATCGCCCTCAACGAAGTGGAGTTGAAGATCGAGGAAGGCGTGATCGGGCTCCTGGGCCCCAACGGCGCGGGCAAGTCCACCCTGCTTGCGCTCCTCTCGGGGCTGCGCCGACCGAACACGGGGCGCGTCCTGCTCAACGGCCAACCCCCCTACGACAACCCCGCCGCGTTGCAACAGTTCGGGCTCGTTCCGGAACCCCTCGCCCCACCGAGCTGGCTCACCGGACGCCGCTTCGTCACAGACCTGGCCCTGCTCTCCGGCATGAGCAAGACCAAAGCGCAACGGACCGCGCTGAGCGCCCTCAAGGAACTCGGCCTCGAAAAAGCCCAAGACCGCCCGATCCGGGGCTACAGCCAAGGCATGCGACAACGGGTGAAGCTCGCCCAGGCCCTCGTGCACCGGCCCAAGATCCTGCTGCTCGACGAACCCTTCACCGGGCTGGACCCCATGGGCCGACGCTTCATGACCGACGCGCTGCAGCGCCTGGCCACGCAGGGCACCCAGGTGGTCTTCAGCAGCCACGTGCTCGCCGAGGTCGAGGCGATGACGAACCAGGTGGTCATGCTGATCTCCGGACGCGTCGTGGCGCAGGGCTCCGTAAGGGACGTGCGCACACAGATGGCTTCGGTCCCCCTCACGGTGGGAATCGACACCCCGGAACCGAAAAAGGTCGCCCAGCAACTGCTCACGCTGGACGGGATCCAGAGCGTGGAGATCGTGGAAAAGGGCCTCCACGTGCGCGTCGAGCAAGGGACCCGGTTCTTCCACGACCTGACCCGCCTGGGCGCCCGCTTGCCCATTGAATCGTTCGGCCCCGTGGACGAGGACCTGGAGAGCGTCTACAAGATACTCGTACAACGGAGGGCCATGCGTTGAGATGGATCCCCTTCGAATGGGCACTGCGTGACATCGCGCAAGGATGGCGCGGGATCGTGCTGCTGCTCGTCGCGTTGATCCCCCTGATGTTCGTCCTGCTGGTCCACTTCACCGTGGACGCCATCCCGGCAGGCGAGCGCCCCTTCATCGCCTCGAACACGATCACGTTCTTCATCATCCCCGTCATCGTGGGCGGCATCGCGATCCTCGCCGGCGGCACCGTGATGCGCGCCCCCCTGGAAGACGGCACGTTGATCTATCAATTGATCCGCCCCGTGAGGCGGGTGTGGGTCGGCGTGCAACGGGTCGTCGCGGTCGCCCTCGTGGTCGCCCTCGCCTCCATGCTGTCCGGGCTCGCCTTGTCGCTGGTGCTGGGCGGGATCCGCGAGATCATCGGCGCGCTCCCGGGCCTCCTGCTCGGCGGTTTCGTGTTCGGGTCGTTCTACGGCATGCTCATGAGCCTGCATCGATACGCCATCGCACTGCCCCTGATCCACGTGTTCTGGGAATGGGTGTTCGTGAACATCGAAGAAGTGCAACGGCTGACGATCAGTTGGCACGTCATGGGAGCCATGGAACCCACCATGGAGATCTCCGTCGAAGAGGGACTGCGCGCCACCACCGGCGGGAACCCCTTCATCGCGATCACGGTGGCCCTCCTGTCCATCGTCGTCGTGGGGCTTCTTTTCAAGATCCGGCCGCTGCATCTGGGCCTGCCGGAGGCCTAGACAGGCCCGGGCCGTTCTGGGTTACCGTCAAGAAGGAAGGTGCACTCGCCCCGAGAGCCCCCATGAACCCCATCCGGAACTGGGTCCTGATCGCACTCGTCTTCGCCTTCGGGATCTCGGCGTTCGGCTGGTTCACCTTCGCCCCGACCCCCGAGCCCGAACTGGACGAAGACGGCCAAGCGACGCCGTCCTCGCTGGTGCGACTTCTCACCTGGTTCGCCGTACTCGCCGTCCTGGCAGCAGCGGCGATGGTCTTCTTCGTGTTCTGGTTCGCACTCACGAACCGGGACCTGAACCGTGTCACCGACCGATGGTTCTCCACCCCCCTCTGGACGGCCCTCCTGTTCGTCCCCCTCGTCCAGTTCGTCGGTCTCTACATGATGGCCCAACACATCCACAAGGCGCAAGCCGCCACCGGGAGCACGGGGCTCCATCCCGTGGTCCTGTTCATCCTGATGTGGCTGCTGTTCCCGTTGGGCCTCGTCATGGCGCAGTTGCAGATCCAGAAAGTCGACTGGGGCCAGGAGAGCCGGCCCTGGTGGGCCCATGCCCAGCCCGCCGTGGACCCACCAAAATGGCACGTGGTGCAAGAGGACCACGGGGAAAAGGACGCCCCGCCGCGGGAATGGGTCAAAGCAGAAGAAGAACCGTTGGAGTTCGACGACGCACCCGGCCCGGCGCTGCGTACGCGGGTGCGCCCGGAGGTCGCGCCCATGCCGGCCAGCGGTGTCGCGGCCTACTTCTTCTCCATCGCGAGCGTACCGCTGGCACTGCTCGGGCCCGCGGGGCTCGCCGCCGGGCTCGCCGGGTTGTACTCGCGCGAACGGTTCCTCGACCTGGAGACCCGCATGCCGGGTCACCGAGGCGGCCGCGCCACGACGTGGCTGCTGTGGCCGGCGCTCGTCGGCATCGGGGTCTCCTTCGTCGTCTCGTCCTGGATGCTCGCCGTCATCTTCTTCGCGACGTAGGTCTGCGCGAAGTAATCACCCAGGCGTTGCCGGCCCTTTTCAGGGGGCGCCACGAACGGGATCACGTACAACAACAGGATGTCCAGAAGCCGGGTCAGATTGCGCACAAAAAACGACCAACCCGTCGGTGTGGTCCCCCCACGGCCCCGTACCTGCAGACCCATGAGCGCCTTGCCCAGCGTGCGCCCGCGCGTGAGCCACTCGGAAAAAAACGGGTACAAAACGTGCGTGGCCACCGTAGACCACACCACCAGGATCATCCCGGCGGTGAAGTACCGGTTCGAGAAGGCCTGTTCGGATTCATCGACGCCCTGCTCGATGGGCAGAAAGAACGCGGTCACCGTCGCGAGAACGCCCACCACGAGCACCGGGACCAGATCGATCAAGCCGGCGAGCAGACGATCCTGGCGCCCGGCCACGTCGCGCGCCACCGGTTCCTTCAACCGGCGGTCCAGGCCGGCCAGGTTCTCCAGCACGCGCCGCACGCGATCAGGGTCCCAAGGACGCGGCGACGACCGCAGGTCGTGAAGCTGCTGCAAGACAGGTCCCGCCGTGCTCTGATGAAGGACCACGAGTCCACGCTCGTCTTCCAGCGCGCGCGCCCGGCTCCAACGCTCCAGGCTCCCCCGAACGATCTCCTCAGCGCGGGCCAACGCCCGTTCGCCGTCACGACCATGGGCCAGACGGGCCACCTCCAGCCAGGCCGCGTCCGTTCGATGCAAACGCAGAAAACGCGGCGCAAACGGCAAAGCCGCCAGTGCAGCGGACCAGAGGCCCATCAGGAACACCAGGTCATTGGCGTCCGCACCCCCGATGGACGCCGCCGTCAACGGGGTCTCAATGATCCATTGGATGCGCAGCAGATCCGCACCGATGAGCGCCCCCAACGCACCGTACGCGTATGCCAGAGGGATCGCATGCAGCGACCGCCAGCCCACCAACAAGGCGCCCCCCGCGCCGACCAGCGCCGGCAGGAAATAAAACGGCGGGCGCGACACGATCCCCATCTCCGGGACCGTCTCCGATGTGATGAACGTGGCGAGACTGACCAGGGCCAAGGGCACGAGCGAGAGCAGCATGCGTTTGTACCCCGCGGCCACCAGGAAATAGACCGCCAGGATCACGGGCACCACGGCGCCCAACAAGGACACCGCGACCACGCCGCCCGGCCCCACGAACACCGGAACATGGGCACTCGTCCCGACGGCCAAGGTGATCACGAACGAGACCAACAAGAGGGCTTCCACGTGCCGACCCAAGCCGACCCGCTCGGCCTCCAGCGCCATGAACCGGCCCGGGATCACCAGCGCCAGGAAACCGATCATCAGGAGCAGGACCCGGAAACCGGAACCGGCGACATCCCACAGGTAGTGGCCTTCCACAAGGCGCGGATGATGACCCCGGTGAAAAGATTGCCCGGTGCGTTCAAGGCGGGCCGGGGGCACCGGGAGCCAGCTCGAACCCCTCCAAAACCGGGAAACGCGCAGGTGGATCCGGCCAGAAGCGCGCCGGCGCAACGTGCGCCAGGGCCTGCGACGGCACGCCGGGCGGGAGCCCCCGCGCCGGATCCATGGCGGCCGCGAGCAGCCCCCCGAGCGCCCACGCGCGCATGAAGCCGTAGCCGTTGTCCCCCGTCAAGACCCAGACCCCCTCCGCGTCCGGGTGCGCCCCCACCAGCGCCGCCCGGTCCGGCGTCGCGGTGAGGATCCCGCGCCACGCGGTCTTCAAGCGCGCCCGTTGCAGTCCCGGGAACCTCCTTGTGATGCGCGCCGCGATGGACGTGAAGAAACCGGTCTCCGCCGTGGGGCGGAACGTGGCCGGGTCCACCGGTTCGGTGCTCGTGCCGTTCCCCACGAGCAGATGGGACCCGCTTTCGGGACGGAAATAATAGTGACCGGAGTGGTCGTGGACGATGGGCGCATCCACCGGGGCGTCCACGGACAAGATCGCCGCGTGCGTGGTGAACGCGAGCGCCGGCAACCGGAGCCCTTCGCGCGCCAACAATGGAGCGGTCCACGCCCCCATGGCGAGCACCACATGATCCGCCTCCACGCGCTCGCCACCGGCGAGCTGGAATCCCGTGGCGTGACGCCGCGGTCCCCACAGCAGGGATTGAACGCGCGCGTTCTGCCGGAGCTGGAGACCCGTGTCCCGTGCCGCGTCGATCATCAACCGCGTGGTTTCCGTGGACAACGCCCATGCGTCGCCCGGGATGGACAACACGCGCACCAGGTCGTCGGTGCGGGCCGGGAGCCCGCGTCCATCCATCAAACGGCCCCACTGCGCCGGGGAGAGCATCTCATGGGCCTCATCGAGCCGGGACAGATCCTCGGCGAGCGCACCCAGATGCGCGGATTCCTGCTCGGTCCTTGCGATCACATGGCTGCCCGGCCGGTGCAACGGCGACGGCACGTCGCGTTCGGCCGCGAGCCCCTCCAACGCGCGCATGGAAGCAAGCACCAGACGACGCTCCAAGGGGTCCTCCACACCGAGCGACAAAAGACCCGCGGCGAGACCCGTCGTGGCGCCCGCGACCTGACCCTCCTCGAGCAGGACCACGTCGTGACCGGCACGGCTCAGATGCAAGGCGGCGGCCGCGCCCAGGACCCCGGCGCCCGCGACCGCTACGCGCATCCGGCTAGTCGCCTCCCTTGCGGCGACGGAAAAAGCCCGGTCTCGGCAGGTTCGACAGAAGATCCGAGCCGCCGGAACCACCGCTTCCCCCTCGCCCTTTGCGCCGTGTCCCCTGCGCGTCGATCCAGCGGGAGCGGTTCTCGATGTATTGCGCCCTGTTGAACCGGTACGCGACCTGGTCCTCCTTCGCCATGCGGTGGATCACGCCGTAATAGAGGTTCGGCCGCAAGCTGTCGACGAACTCGTTGTGCTCGATCCCCGCCTTCACCTCCTGGGGACTCAGACCCGTCCCCTGCGCGATCTCCTCCACGGAGAACTCGCGACCGTCCTGGTCCTTGAGGAAACGGGCCACACGGGTGCGCAGACGCGCCTCGTCGACCATGAGCACACGATGGGGCCGAAGCGATATGAAACATTGGTGCCCGACCGAAGTAAACGGGGCCCCGACGACGGTCCGTGGGCCTCCATGGGAGGCCCGACAGGAATGTGGGAACGAGCCGGGGCTGGTAAATAGCGGGGCCCGTTGTCCCCGAACGTGTCCACGCGGGAGCCGCCGCCCAGGCGCACGGGAGACGCGGGACCCGCCGTGCCCGCCGGGCTGCCCGGTTGGCTTGCAGGTCTTTCCCTCTACCTGCGCGGGGCCTTGATGGGGTTCGCCGACGTGATCCCCGGGGTCAGCGGCGGGACCGTGGCACTCGTGGTCGGCGTGTATGAACGGTTCGTGACGGGCCTCGGGGCCTTGTTCCAAGTGCCCGTTCGTTATGTCCGCGAGGGATCCGCCGGCGGGAACCGCGCCCTGCGCGAGGTCCCCTGGTTCTTCCTGGTCATCCTGGGATTGGGGATCGGCTCCGCCTTGATCGTCGGTGCGCGTTTCATCCCCGGTCTCTACGAGCGTTGGACCCTGCAAGCGAACGCGCTCTTTTTCGGATTGATCCTGGGTTCGCTCGCCGTGCCCTGGCACCGGATCCAGCAGCGACGACCGCTGCATTTTTGGATCACCGCCGGCGCTGCGGTGGTCGCCTTCCTGCTCGTCTCGATCCCCCAACGCGTCGTCGAGGATCCCTCCACGCTGCTCATCCTGGGCGGTGCCACGGTGGCGATCAGCGCCATGGTGCTCCCCGGCGTCAGCGGCGCGTACCTGCTGCACGTCTTCGGATTGTGGGTCCCCACACTGGAGGCGGTGAACCGGGCCGACCTGGGGTACCTCGCCGTCTTCGCGCTCGGCCTGCTCATCGGGGCCGTCTTCATCGTGAACCTGATCACCTGGCTGCTCAAACACCATCACGACGTGACGCTGGCCGCCCTCGTCGGTCTCATGGTGGGCGCCCTGCGCGCGCTCTGGCCCTGGGTGGACGAAGCCCAGCGCCTGACCATCCCGAGCCTGGACATCGCGGTCCTGGTCATCCCCCTCTTGTTGATCCTGGGCGGGTTCCTGCTCGTGCGCTTGATCGACAACTGGGCGCGCAAACGGACGCCGCAGCGCCGGATCTCCCCGGAATGACTCACCCCGGGACGCCGCACGCGGCCACCGCACCCGGCATCCCGCCCCTTGAAGGATCCCCCCACGGCGCCTGGCCGTTCGACGGATGCGGCATAACCTTCTTGTTTCGTGGCGGGGTTGCGCGTGAAAGATGAAGAATCCGCGGCCGCTCGCCATGGCCTTTGCAGGGATGTTGTTGCTCATGCTCATCGCCGGCTGTTTCGCTCCGGACGAGGGCCCGGAACAAGCCGGGGACGAAGAATCCGACGGGGCCCAAGGCGACCGGGGCGTGATCGCGGGGACCGTGTCCTCGGACCTCTTCGAACCGTTGCCCGGTGCGCGGCTGGAGACGCTGACCCTGGAACGGGAACCCACCGACCACGCGACCGACGTGGACGAGGACGGGACCTTCCGGATCGAGGGCATCGAACCCGGCGACTACATCCTGTTCGTGACGGCGATCGGATACCGATCCGCACAGCAGCATGTGAGTGTGGCCGCGGGGGAAAAGACCGAGATCCGGTTCGTGCTCGAAGTGCTGCCGTCGGACGAACCCTGGGTGCAAGAGATCGACGTCACGGGCTTCGTGAACTGGGCCGCGGCATGGCAGGTGGAGGTCCCCACGCAGGGTTGCGTGATCGCACCGGGCACGAGCGGCCTGGGCAAGACCTGCGGCGGGCTGCGCGGGGGCGGCAGCGAGAGCGGCGAGACGCGTTTCGGGCCGCAACAAGCCGTGGACGGATGGCAGGACATCGGCGGCGAGGAAGACTTCCACGAAGTGGACCTGGAACACGTGGAGACGATCATCGTGGAACTGGAATGGGAGCCGGCGGGTTCCCTGGGACGCGGTTTCCTCCTGGACCTGATGTGCACGGACGTACCGCGGGGGTCCGGAGGCGCCGTGGAGGACACAGAGCATGACTGCTATTTCGACGTGAACGGGGAAAGCCCCCTCTACATCCGCGCGGACCGCAACCATTCCAGGGAGCTGGACTACAACTGGACCGGTACATGGGCCGTTCGCGTATTCGCATCGTACGGGACCCTGGGGACCCACGACCTGACCGGCATCGACGCCGGTCTGGTCTATCAACAGGACTTCGACAAATACATCACGATCTTCCACCGGGAGCCCGCCCCCGAGGATTTCAGCCGCCTGCCGGACGCGTAGCGCACACCTCATGGCCCTGCAAGTCACGCGAGTGCGGCCGCCGCCAGCGCCTTGCGCGTCGCCTTCGCCAACGGGGCATCCGCCAGCTCCCCGGGTTGCACCCAATGCGTGATGGCGCCTCCCACCGGCGCCTCCCCGTTCTTCTGCACGGAACACGCATAGACCTCCATGACCCAATGACGGTGCGTGAACCGATGTTCCGCCCGGCCGAGCGGCCTCCCCTTGCGCACCCGGATGCCGGTCTGCTCACGCACGGCGCGACCCAGCGGCGTGGTGGACGGGCCGCCGGGCAGGCCCCATGTGCCCCCGAGCAGGCCCTCGTCCGGACGCTGGGTCAACAGGATCCGTCCGTCTTGCTTCACCACCGCGAAATGCACGCGCTGGATCCCCACGCGGGGCTTGGGTTTCACCTGGGGGATCTTTTGCGTGAGCCCTCGATCGCGCGCGAGACACCAACGACCGACGGGACAACTCGGACAGTCCGGGCCGCGGGGCTTGCAATGCGTCGCACCGAGTTCCATGATCGCCTGGTTCCACTCACCGGGCCGCTCCGGGTCCACGAGCCGTTTCGCGAGCTCGGTGAGCCGCCGCTTCGTCGCGGTGCGTTCAATGGACTCGCGTTCACCAGAGATCCGGGCGAGCACCCGCAAGGCGTTGCCGTCCACAGCCGGCTCGGGCCTGCCGAACGCGATGCTCGCCACCGCGCCCGCCGTGTAGGCGCCCACCCCGGGAAGGCGCCGCAACGCCTCGCCTCCCTCCGGCAGGCGACCGCCATGATCGGCCATGATCGTCCTGGCGGCCCGGTGCAGGTTGCGCGCCCGCGTGTAGTAGCCCAGCCCGGACCAGCGCCGGAGCACGTCGTCCATGGACGCCTCCGCGAGCGACTGGACCGTGGGAAAACGCTGCAACCAACGTTCATAATAGGGCCAGACCGTGTCCACGCGGGTCTGCTGGAGCATGATCTCTGAGACCCAGACCTTGTACGGATCGTCGACGTCGCGCCAGGGCAAGGGGCGGCGCTCTCTGTCGAACCAAGCGTTCAACCGACGGCGCAGGGCGGCCACGGAGCGAGGCGGAAGGCAGGCCACGTCCCTGATCACGCATCGCGTCCCTGTAAGCGTATCGACGGATCGAAGCGCTCAGGCGCCCTCGATCACTTTCGCCGACTTGATCTCATCCCACTCGCGGACCTTGTCGACGACGTCCAGGTTGCTCACGGTTTGACCGAAGACCGTGTGTTTCCCGTCCAGATGGGGTTGGGGGCCGTGCGCGATGAAGAACTGGCTGCCGCCGGTGTCCTTGCCGGCGTGCGCCATGGAGAGGGCGCCGCGCTGGTGCTTGCGGGGGTTCCCCTTCGTCTCGCACTTGATCGTGTACCCGGGGCCGCCCGTCCCCGCCCTCGGGTCGCCTTTCTTCTTCGCGTGCGGACAACCCGCCTGGATCACGAAATTCGGGACGACCCGGTGGAACCGGATCCCGTCGTAGAAGCCCTTCTTCACGAGACCAAGGAAGTTCTCCACGGTCTTCGGCGCGTCCTTGGCATAAAGCTCCAAGTCGATCGCTCCGCGTTCTGTCTCCAGGCGGACGACCGGGAGTCCGCCTTCCTTTTCGGCCATGGGGCCCGCGAGCCGCATGGAGCATTTGACGGTTGCGGAGCCAGCCGGAACGGCCGCGTCGGCCGGCCGCGTCCGTCGGCCGCGTCGTCCGTCGTCCCCGCGGCCCACGCGCCCCGCGCCGCCGCTCAACCCTTGAGGATAGGGTTATCGCGATGCCGGGGTTCACCGGATGCGACCCGTATGAAGACGCCGTCCCGCCACTTGTTCAACCTCTATCCGCCGTTTCGAGGCGCCGGGATCCGGATCAAGAAGATCTCCGCGTCCTGGGACGAGATCCTCGTCGAAATGAAGTCCAGGTGGTGGAACCGGAACTATGTCGGCACCCATTACGGCGGCTCCCTCTACAGCATGTGCGACCCGTTCTTCATGATCATGCTCATCGAACAGTTGGGCAAAGGATACGTCGTGTGGGACAAGGCGGCCACGATCCGGTTCCGCAAACCGGGACGGGGCAGGATGCGGGCGCGGTTCGCACTGCCTGCAAGCGACGTGGAAACGGTCCGCCGCAACGCGGACAGGGATACCAAGACCGACGCCGTTTTCCGCGTGGACGTGGTGGACGACGACGGCGACGTGGTGGCCAGCGTGGAGAAAGTGATCCAGGTGCGCACAAAAACACCCGGAACGGACGCAGCCGAACGGACATAACGGTTATAATGCAGGCTCCGGGTCGTCGCATCATGGTCTCGTGGCCCGTTCTCGCGTTGGCGGCCCTGGTCGCCCTCGTCGCCCTGAGCGGGTGCCTGGAGACAGCCGATGACCAGGAGGAGGGCGATAACACGCCCAATGCCGGGAACGGCCAGCCGGACGACGGGGACCCGGCCCGCTCGAACGCGACCGAGTCGGCCTGGGAGCCCACACTGGAAGAAGCGCCGCCGTGGCCAGCGGGTCGGTGGTGGGACGTGCGGTTGACCGAGGAGTTCTCCGGTGCGGTGCACGAGGGCACGGTGGTGGTGGCTGGGGAAGAGGACGAATGGCATCTGACCGGGATGCCGCGGGACGATTTTGTCGACCCGCTGATGCTCCTGCACATCCCCGCCATCGGCATGGTGCGCAAAGACGACCTGGCGTGGGACGTCCATGGCGAGATGTTCCAGCCGGTCCGATTCCCCCTGCAGAAGGGGGATACATGGGACACCACCTGGTCCGCCCGGGCGGTGCAGGCGGACGTGGTCGACGTGACGGGAACCCAGGCCGAGGTCGAATTCAACGGCGACAACAACCATTTCTCCTTGGTCTATGACGCCCAGGCGGGCAACGTCGTCACCATGACCCTACCGGATTACGGCGTCATGGAAGTCACGGACCACGGCTTCGGGTACGAAGGGCCCGTGACGGTCCCCTATGAGCATGAGTTGATCTTCTTCCATGGGCGCCTAGCCGGCGTGGTCGGAGTCGGACACCAAGACATGGAACCCCATCCCCCCGTGGAGACGATCTCCATCACCGGGGAGTACGACCGGGTGTCCTTCGGGTTGCTCATGATCGCACTCTCCCCCGGCGTGTACGCCGTGGACACCACGGCCCCGGACGGCACGCAGTATTCCGCGGAACTCATAGCCACGGAAACAGAAGTGATCCAGACGACGTTCCACGCAAGCAACGCGCCCGTGGGGGACTGGGACACGGCGTTCGTCACGGTGGGCGTCGGAATCGCCCTGATCGAAGGGGTCGGCTACCAGACCCTGGAATTCGATCTGCCCGCTTGATGCCGCGTGGCCGCGCACCGGAAAGGGGATCCGCCGGCCATGGACCGGGCATCGCAATATTCAAACCGGCCCCCCTCGTGGCGTGAACCATGGCTTCCCAGGGTCTTCGCCGGGATTGTCCGCGCTGCCACGTCGCGCTCGTCGAGGAGAAACGACCGGCGCTCGGGCCCGACGTGAACGTCGACGCCTGCCCGCAATGCTCAGGGGTCTACCTGGACAAAGGGGAAATCCGCCGTCTCACGGGCAGCCACTCGTTGCATAAATACCTCACAAAATACGTCGGGATCGACAGCGACAGCGAACTCGTCTGCCCGGGATGCGGAGGCATCATGGACCTGGAAGACGCCGGCGGCGTCAAGGTGGACGTCTGCCTGAGTTGTTTCGGATTGTGGCTCGACCCCGGGGAACTGGAGGCATTGAAAGACGTCGACACGAAGGAGGTCCGGGACCTGAGCCCCGAGAAACGCGCCGAACTCTTCGATGCGGCCCAAGCCCAGAAACGGGAACGGGCGGCCAACAACCCCCTGCGGAAACTGCTCGGCGGCCTGCGTCGGTAGCAAAAGTGTTTGGGCAAACTCGAATGTCCTCATTCCATGACCTTTCTTGGCGTTCATGTTATATGCCCCGGAAAACCAAGGGCCCCTGAACGTGAAATGCCTGAATCCCCGACCAGAAAACCCCGATTCTTGTTCACGCGACCCCTTCCCATGGTCTTCGGCCTGCTCGCAGGTCTGGGGGCCGCGATCCTGCTGCAACAATTCGCCGTGACCCCGTTGACCCTGCCGTTCCTGCTTGCCATGCTCGTGGCCGGCATCTTGCTCATCGGGATCGCCGTGCCGAGTCTGATGTACGCGCTGCGATCCCCGGAGGCCGTCACTCATCAGGAGCACACCCGACGCCGCTCACCGCGGGTCGCAACGATCGGTCTGGTCGCCCTCCTCGTGCTCGTGGCCATCGCCCTGGTCGCCGTCACCGCGACGGCCCAGACCGACGGCCCGTGCACGACCCACATCAACGGCGAAGAGACGCAGGAAAGGATGACCCTGCGCGAAGACGGGGTGGTCGCGTGGTCCATCACGAGCCACTCCGGGAACATCTCTTCCTGGCAGCTCTCCGTGGAATACGCAGGGATCCAGCTCCCCCTCTCCGAAGGCGAAGACGACCCCCCCGAGCAGCAGACCAAGCGTGATGTGTCGAACGTCAACGATTACCCCGATTACGGCGTCGGGATCTACCGGGTCACAGGCACCGCCGTGCTTGAGGACGGCGAGACCTGCACCGGAACCACCGACCTCGTCGTGCGCGGGAACCCCTTCGCGACGATCCTCGGATGGGCCGGGACCGTCTTCATGCTCGGCGGCGGGGTCGCCGGGACCGTGACCGCGAACAACGCGGTGAACCGCGATCTGGAAGGACGTTGAGGCGCCTCACGCCTTGATCTTCGCGGCCGCCTCCGCCCGGGCCGGGGTCTCGGCGAGTCGGCGGCTCGCTTCCTGCAGGGTCTCCTCCTTCTTCGGGAACGCGAACCGCACCATCTGGCGGCCATCCTCCGGGTCCGAGAAGAAGCACGAGCCGGGCACCGGTGTGACGCCGATCTCCTTGGACAACCAGTTCGCGAACGTGGTGTCGTCCGGAAAGCCGAAGTCCGCGATGTCCGTCATGATGTAGTACGCCGCGTTCGGCTTATGGCACTTGAACCCGGCGTCCTGGAGCCCCTTGAGCAGGATGTCCCGCTTCTTCGTGTAGGCCTCCTCCAACCAGCTGTAATAGGACGACGGGAGCTGCAGCGCGGTCACCGCGGCGATCTGCAGGGGATGCGCGGCCCCCACGGTGAGGAAGTCGTGCACTCGCTTGATCGCGCTGCTGATCGGTTTCGGGGCCACCGTGTACGCCAAGCGCCACCCCGTGACGCTGTAGGTCTTGGAGAACCCGCAGATCGTGATCGTGCGCTCGTGCATGTCGCCGAGGGTCGCGATGGACGTGTGCTTGTTGCCGTCGTAGACCATGTGTTCATAGATCTCGTCCGTGACGGCCATCGTATCGTGCTCTTCGCACAGGTCCGCGATGAGTTTCAGCGAGGCGTCCGTGAAGATCCGTCCGGTGGGGTTGCCCGGCGTGTTCACGAGGACCGCCTTCGGTTTCTCGGCGAACGCCGCCTTGAGGGCTTCTTCATCCGGCTGGTACTCCGGCTCGTTCAACGGCACCCACAAGGGCGCGGCGCCGGAGACCACGGCGTCCGGCCCGAAATTCTCGTAATACGGCTCAAAGATCACAGCCTTGTCGCCGGGGTTCACGATGGAAAGAAGCGAGGCCATCATCGCCTCCGTGGCGCCGCAGGTCACGACGACGTTCTGGTCCGGGTCCGTGTCGATCTTGTTGAACTCCTTCATCTTGTGCGCGATCGCTTCGCGTAGCGGCGGGGCGCCCCACGTGATCGCATACTGGTTGTGGCCGTCGTCGATCGCCTTCTTCGCCGCCTCCATGAGCTCCTGCGGCGGATCGAAGTCCGGAAAGCCTTGTGAAAGGTTGATCGCGTTGTCCTTCAAGGCGACGCGGGTCATGTCCCGGATCACACTCTCCGGGAACACCTGCACCCGGTCCGCGACGTGCGGGTGGTCGATTCGATGACGGGTCATCCTCACGCAGCAGGCCGCGTTCGTCCATAAGAATTGCTGTCGACGAGGGCCCATGGCAAGCACCCCGAAGGCGCTTCCCGCAGGGATCCGGACGGCCCGGATGCCGCGCAGCATTTTCTGCAGACCGTCGGGAGCCGGTATCGCGACCCATCGCAGCGGGGAAAACACGACCCTGGAAAAACGGACGACCGGAAGGGAGACGGGCGAAAAGCGGGAGAAAGGATGGAGAAAAAAAGGAACTGAGACCCGGCGAGGCGCCGGGCAGCGGGCGCCCAGACTAGGCGACCTGCTTCGTCATCTTCGCCTGGATCTCCTCCACGCGGTCGAGGCGTTCCCACGGCAGGTCCAGGTCCGAGCGACCGAAGTGGCCGTAGGCGGCGGTCTGCCGGAAGATCGGCCGGCGCAGGTCGAGCGCCTCGATGATGCCGCCCGGGGAGAGGTCGAACACCTCGCCTACCACCTTCTCGATGTCCTGGTCCGGGATCTTGCCGGTCCCGCGGGTGTCCACATAGACGCTGGTGGGTTCCAGGCTGCCGATGGAGTAGGCCACCTGCAACTGCACTTCCTCCGCCAGGCCCGCGGCCACGAGGTTCTTGGAGACCCAACGCGAGGCGTAGGCCGCACTGCGGTCAACCTTGGAAGGGTCTTTGCCGCTGAACGCGCCGCCGCCATGCGGGGCCCAGCCGCCGTACGTGTCCACGATGATCTTGCGTCCGGTCAGCCCCGCGTCCGCGTAGGGCCCGCCGCGCACGAACTTGCCCGTGTTGTTGATGAAGTACTCCGTCTCCTTGTCGAGCCAGTGCGTGGGCACCACCGGCTCGATCACGTGGTCCTTGACGTCCTGCTGGACCTTCTCCAGTTCCACGTCGTCGTCGTGCTGCGTGGCGATCACGACGCTGTCCACGCGTTTCGGCTTGCCGTCCTCGAACTCCACGGCGACCTGGGACTTCCCGTCGGGGCGGAAATAGCCCACGTCCCCGTTCTTGCGCACCTCGGCGAGGCGCCGCGTGAGGGCGTGGGCGAGGTGGATCGGCAACGGCATGTATTCCGTCTCCGGGTTGTTCACCGCGTAACCGAACATGAGGCCCTGGTCCCCGGCGCCGATCTTCTTGTCGTCGCGGGTGGCGACGCCTTGGGCGATGTCCGGGGATTGTTCGTCGAGGCTCGTCAAGACGGCGCAGGTCTCCGCGCCGATCCCGTAGTCCGCGTTCGTGTACCCGATGTCCTTGAGCACGTTGCGCGGGATCTTCTGGGTGTCCGCGACGCCCTGCGAGGAGACCTCGCCGGCCACGATGACCATCCCGGTGGTGACGAAGGTCTCGCAGGCCACACGGGAGTAGGGATCCTGCTCGTACAGGGTATCCAACACCGCATCGGAGATTTGGTCGCAGATTTTGTCGGGGTGGCCTTCTGTGACCGATTCTGAAGAGAATATGTGGCGTCTGGTCATCGTATCACACCTGTCGGACCCTTTTTGAGCCCGCAATCAAACAGGGACAAGAGCCTTCTTGATAATCATTTCCCGTGCCCGGTTTTATGCGCATGAGGCATAACCGCCGGCGGGAGCGACGGATGGGGACGCTGCGCCAGAATGAAGTCCTGCAGGCTCTGGCCGGGCGCGTGAACCCAAGCGCCGACACGCCGCGATCGCGCGTGCACGCGGTCGGGGTGGACCTTGCCTGGGGGGAAGCCCCGTCCGGTCTGGCGCTTCTCACCGGCCCGGTCCCGGATACCGCCGACGAGAAAGGCCCCGCCTGGCGCCTCGTGGAGACGGCCCGGATCACCCCGCTTGAGGGCATCGCCACGTGGATCGAGACCCGGGTCCCGGCGGACGCCCCGGTCTGGGTGGGCGTGGATGCGCCGCTTTTGGCGAACAACCCCCCGGGGACACAACGGGAAGCGGACCTGCGGCTGGCCAACGCCTTCCGGCCGTACCGCATCGGCGCCTTCCCCGTGAACCGGGAGACCGCCCGCCGCGGTGCCGCGCTCGTGGAACGGCTCGCTCGCCAGGACATCATGCCCGCGCTCCCCCATCCCGCGGCGACGCCGCGACGCGGCGTGTTCGAGACGTTCCCCACGGCCGCGCAGCTCCATCTGCTGGACCTGAGCGTCCCGATCCGTTACAAACGCGGGACCATCGTGCAGCGCCAGGAGAACATGGAACGGTTGCTCCTGCGCCTCGCGATGATCGAAGACCCCGCCCTGCAGATGGAACCGACCCCTGCCCTGCGCGAACTCTACTCCGCCCAACCCCGGGCACTGGCCGGCGACCGGCTGAAATCCCTCGAGGACCGCCTGGACGCGCTGCAATGCGCCTTCGTCGCGGCCCTGGCCTGGACCCATCCAAGACGACTGATCACGTACGGCGATCCGGACTCCGGGGCGATCACCGTGCCGCACCCGCCAGGGATCTGAAGCGCGCCAGAGGCCACACGTACGACGCTGCCTGTCTTCACCGTGGTGCCCGACCCAGGCCGCTACATCAAGCGGCCCATGTCCACCAGTTCGACGCCCTGTACCTTGTCCATCTCGTTCAAGGCGGCCTCGATGACATCCGGTCCCCCCTCGGCGTCCTCGACGATGATCTGGGCGACGATCGCCTTGAGACCGAAAGCGAACGGCTTCGTCTCGTGGCTGTTCCAACGGGCACCCGCCGGGAGCTTGGCCTTGATCGTCTCGGCCAGTTTCTCAAGATCCACTTCGGGCGTCTCGGGCATGATCCGGAACGTAAGCGCGACTTCACCCATACTCGTACCTCACGGACCCTGGAAATCACAGGAAGGGCAGCTGTAGAGGACGCTTTGTTCCCGACAACTCGCGCAGCGGGCCAAGGTCGTGCCGCAGCGCGGGCAAGGCAACGAGGCACTGGCGGTGCCGGCGAGTCCGGTGCCGCAGGATGTACAGTTCATTGCTTCGAGAATCGCCATAAGGTGCCTCCAGGGGCGGACCTTGCGAGAAGGGTCGTCCTTTTGAAGGTTGGGGTCACGAGAGCCGTCCGTGAGACCCCTGCTTCCGAGCCCGGAGCCTGCAACGCCGACACTCGACCCACCATTAGATGACGGTGCATCCTGGGCGTTTTGAGACGCCGATCCAGTACTCCCGGTCTTGGCACCGAAGGACCGGCATCGAGCGCGTGCCGTTTTGCCCGCAGCGACCAGGCCGGCCCGGGGCGCCGGTCGCCGTTATACCGAAGACAGGCCGTTGTGTCCTTCGAGGCCGGCTCCGGGTCGGCTTGACGTCGGCGCCGCATGCCTTGGCCCTCCCTTCGATGCGAAACAAAACAAAACATTTACCAACCGGTCCGGTGTCGACCGTTCGTCCAGGGACCGTGGACATGGGCGTATTGATATGGATCATCCAAAAAACCCGCAACGATTGTTCAGGCGAACCGCTCCCCTCGCGGCTTTGTTGCTCATGAGCGTGATGATGGCACCGGCGATCGCCGGCGAACTGGACCTGAGTGAAGAAACGCGGCCTGGAGGACCGGCCGTCGAGATCACGCAGGCCACGGGCAAGGGTTGCGGCACGACCCAGACCATCGAGTCGATCCTTTCGTCCGCCGCCTATGAGATGATCTACACGGACCTCCAGGGAGAGGCCGGGTTCGTGGACCTTTATGTGGGTCACGACGGGGTGGCGTTCGCCGCGGCCGCGGTCTTCGACATGGACGCACGCACCGAACCTGTGCCCGAAATCCCCGTCAGCCTCGACGGGATCCCGATCCAGGTCGTCGGTGAACGCTTCACGACCCTGCTGGATGCGCCCGAGCCGGAGACGCGGGACCCCCCCTTGATCCCCGCGCTCTGCCCGAGCGAGATCCGCCCGGGTGCCCGCATGACCGGGCCGGCTGGATGCACGTTCAGCTTCGTGTTCTCCGATCAGAACAACCGCCTTTACATCAGCACCGCGGGCCACTGCACGACAAACGTCGGTGACCGCGTAAGCGCGGCCGACGTCGGGACCTTCGGTACTACGGTCTTCACCACGGGGTCCGGTGGCCTGGGCAACGACTTCGCGCTGGTCCAGGTGGACTCCGACAAGGAGGACCTCGTCAACCCGGCGATGTGCCACTGGGGCGGTCCCACTGGTCTTGCCAACGCAGGAACCTTCCAAGCGGACCATTACGGCTGGGGCATGGGGTACGGAATCGCCGCCTTTACGCGGCCCCGCAGCGGATACCTCACATTCACAGGTACAGAGAGTTGGGCGTTCACCGGCACCGCGATCTTCGGCGACTCCGGCAGCGGCGTGATCAACAGCGACGGGCCCGCCCTCGGCACGCTCACCCACGTCGGAGTCGGGTTCATCGGAAACACCTTCGGCACGCGGACCTCCCACGGAGTCGATCTCGCCGAGCAGGAGACCGGTCTACAACTGTCACTAGAGACCGCCCCCCTGGCGTAATGCGTCAAGCACGCTGGACCCGTGGGGCCCAGTTCGAGGCCTGGCGTCGTGGGGACTACCCCAAGGGGGCCGCGGCCCAGGGCCCGGTCTTCAACCAGCTCTCCTCGATCAACCCCATGACCTTCTCCACTTCCTCCTCCTTCAGCTCGTCCCCCTCACCGACCCAATAGGGGTCGTAGTGGAACGCATAGAGCCGGGCGGCGAACTGATGGAACGGCAGCGAGGATTCCCCAGGTTGCTCCCCGTGCCCTACCACGGTGGGCACGATGTCTTGACCCCAGTCCTGACGGCTTTCATTGTTCGGGTTGAAGAAATAGACCCGCAGGCCGCCCTCCGCGTCACGCTCGATGCGCTGGATTGTCACCGCGTGGAAACCGATGAACGTGCCATGGGCACTCGTGATGATCAAACCCACCGGGTTCGGATAGACCATGCCGTGTTCGCTCGCATGATCCGGATGATGGGAACGATAGAACTTCGCGACGAAAGCCCGCACGTTGAGGGGGGTCCCGCTCAACGGGTCGAAAACAGACGCGAGGGCGCCGGGGACCAAGCGGCCATACATGGCCGGGTTCACCCAGCGATGACCATCCTCGCCGCGTCCCGCCACACGGCGCATCATCTCGTTGTAGATCCGGTCCAGGTGCGGCACGAGGACCAGGGAGACCGGGTCCAGTTCAGGATGCATGTCGTCCATCAGGCCGCCGATCAGGTTGCGCGAATCCAGCATGTCGCCGAAGAACCACATGGACACATGGCCGTCGCGCGCGGCGGTGGCAATCAGTTCAAGAAGATAACCGGGACGGTTCAAGCTCCACAAGCTGATCCCGCGTGCGGACTGGCAGGTGGGGTTGCGGCCTTGCCCGATGCCCAAAGGCTGACCCAGCACCCGGATCGCCCCGCCCACCAGGCGGGTCTTTGCGTCGATCCCCACCGGGGCCGTGGACTCCAGGAGCTCCCGGACCTCGGGGTGGATCTCCAGGTCCAGCAGCCGGCGCATCCCGCCCGCGACCTCGTGCCGGGAGAGCAGTCCGCGTTCCAGCGTGGCGCCCAAGCCAAAAACGGCGTGCGGGTTCTGCGTCGAGACCCCTTGGGCGATCAACTCCCGGACCAGCTGCTGGCTGGAGCGCCGCTCCATGCGGCCTTTCTCCTCCAAGCCCAGGGCGCGGTCCAACAGGTCGGGGTCGTTGTCCGCCGCCCACTGGACCAAGACGGCGTGCATCGCGCAGACCAAACCGGTCTTGCGCATGGCGGCCACGCACGCATCCGCCTCCTCCTCCCGTTTTTTTTGATTCGCTTTTTCGAGCCGCTGGATGTATTCTTCCTTCTGGTCCGTCTGGCCCGAGATCGGCCCGGGGCCCCGGATCGCTTTCAGGAACAGACCGAGTCGCGGGTCCTGTTCGTCCTGCTTCTGGGCCACGCGCTCGGCGAGACGGACCCGGTCGATCAGGTTCTCCACAAGAAGCGGGTGCTGGGCGGAGACGAGTTCCACTTCATCGAGGATGATCCCAAGCAGTTCCGTCTCCGGCAGACGCTCCACGATGAACTGGAAGAGCCGATGGCTCGCCTCAAGCTGGACGCGGTCCATGTGACGCGTCGCCTCGGATTCGCCCGGGAAAAGCGCCCAGGCATTGAGGGCGACCACCTGCTCCAGGAAGTCGGTGGCTTCCGCCTTCCCGAACGGTTTCTTCCCGTTGTCCTTGCCGCCCTGCGTCGGTTTCGGCGCGATCGTGCCTTGTGCAATGGCCAGGACACGAAGCGCGTTCAAGGTCTCCATGACCGCGTGATGACCGCCCGCCGCGAACCCGCCCGCGACGAGACTCGGCACCAGGCGGTCCAGATGCGCCCACGGGGTCCCGTCGAAGAACCCGCTTGAATCCAGTTCGGGCATGCGTTCGGCCAACCCTTCGAGGCCGGCATCGTCGCGGCGCAGCATGTCTGCCAGGCGAAGGGTCTCCTGGATGTCCAACGACCGCGTCAAGGGTTTCGGGTCCTGCAGGCGCTCCAGCGTCGTGTCCAGGGTGCCCAAAAGGCGATGGCCGGTGCTCGTTCGTGTGCCGCTGGTACTCTCTTGTGGGGACATCAGTGGGTTTCCTGTGCGGGAGTCTCTTTTCCGCCCGTGGTGTAGTAGTCCAGTTCCCTGTAGTCCGTCAGGATCTGCCGCATGCGCTCCGGGTCGTCGCCGAAGAAGAACAAGGTCCCGAAGTGGTTCCCGAACCCTTCGCGGTCCTGGACCTTCTGCGAGATCGGCGGGATCAGGGTGTGGCGTTCGAAGTAGGGGTCCTCCAATACCTCCTTTGGGATGTCCAGGTCCTTGACGGTTTTCGTGCGCGGGTAGATCATCAAGCAACCGGCGATCCCTTTTGCGCCTTCGACCTCCTTCGGGAAGAACCGCTCCAGTTCCTCCTCGCTGGTGGCCGGGTCGCACGCCAGGACCATGCCCATGTAGGGTGAAAAGTCGTAGGCCCGCTCGACGAGTTCCAGGATGTGCCCCCCCGGCACGCGGGCGGCGACCTCCCCGAACTTGATGTTCCCGTTCACGCTCACGAAGAACTCGGGATGCAGAAAGCCGTGCCGGACCCCGAAGGCCTCCACGAGGTCTTCCATCGCCTTCGTGATCTGCGGCCGGTACTTCTCCAGGGAAGGGCTTGCGGGGATGAAGTTCGAGTAGCCCAGGCGCACGTATTCCGTGATGTTCAGGAACCGGATCTTGCCGTCATGCACGAAGGCTTCACAGCTGAACTCCTGCCCGGCCAGGTGGCTCTCGGCCAGCAGCGGGAACTCGGAATCATCGATCTCGTCGATGTCCGCCTCCGTCTTGACCATCCGGTGACCCACCGTACCGGCGGCGTCCTTGGGTTTCAGGTGCACGGGGTCCGGCGACTCCTCATCGAGTTTCAACAGGGCCGAGTTGACCCGCTTGAGGAACCGGCGAACGTCGTCCTTGTCGTCCACTTCTTCAAAGACCCCCACCTGGATCCCGTGGAGCTGCGCCTTGCGTTTCATCATCGCCTTGTCGCGGAACAGGATCGACCGGTTGAACAGGCGGGGCTCGTTCTGCAGGCGCGCGTTCACGGCACCCGCCCACGGAACGGTCTCCTCGTAAAGAGGGACGGCGAACTCGCAGCCCATCTCCTGCAGCTTCTGGGTCAGCTCCGGGGCGCGGTCGTTGACCCGGTCAAAATCCCAGGCCACGTAAGGCAGGTCGCGCTCCTCCATCCAGGGGCCGAACTCCGGCGGGACGACGGCCACGAACGGCCGGTCCGCTTTCTGCAGGGCATCCATGGTATCCAGGCTCCAGCCCAGAAGCGCGGTCCGGATCCCTTGCGTCTTGGAAGCTTGTGGCGAGGCGGATTCTTCAGGGGGCATGGACGACACCCCGCGATACCGGGTTCCTCGGTTGAAACCTTTTGGGTGGCGGAGGAAGATGCCGGGGAACGAGGGGCAAATCCATGCTGGGCCCCCGCCCGGACATGCTCGCAGGTCACGACGGCGACCGGGGGGGCGCGACGGACCCGGGCGCGTGCTCGCGCACGAAACCGAGAAGGAGCAACGGTATCAACACGATTGCGATCGCCAGCAGACCGAGCGCCTCCGCGCCGTGTAAGGCGAACAGATAGCCGCCTGCAAGAGCGACCACGGCGGCGCTGAGTTGCGCGCTCAGGTCCGCGCGCCCGACGATGCGGGCACGCCGGTGGATGACCGTGATGTCGGCCAGCAGCACGGTGGCCCCGATGAATCCGAAACTCCAGCCGAGGCCCACCAACAGGAGCCCCAGCGCGAAACCCACGAGCCCCTGCACCAGGGCGATCGTCGCACCGCCCACGGCGAGCACAAGGATGCCGGCGAGGATCGTGTTGCGGCGGCCGAAGCGGTCCGCGACGCGACCGACGAGCGGGGAAAGGCCGAACATTCCCGCGAAATGCAGGACCATGACCAGGCCGAGCACCCAGACCGGATGCCCGGCGCCATGCACGGCCGCGCCCGCGACCCCCATGACGGCGACCATGGCGGCCTGGTTCGCGGCCAAGGCAAGGATCACGATGGGAAGAACATGCGCACCCACCGCGGGGACCGCAAGCGGGGGGATGCCCTTGGTCTCCGGGTGGTAGTCTTCCAGGTTGTTCGCGATGACCCATGGTTCCGTGACCCGGATCAGAAACAAGGCGGCCGCCAAATGGAGCGGCGGCGCGAAGAACCATACGAACCTCAAAGGATCCTGGACGAGGAAGTGGCCCAAGGGGTCGCTGAGCATGAGCAACAGGGGGCCCGATACCGCACCGACGACGGCGCTCACCTGCACCGCGCCCACACCGCGCCCGCGCTGCGCGGCCGGGAAGATCTCCGCGGCCGCCACACGGGTCAGCAGGACCCCCCCGAAGCCGAACGCGAGCAAGGAGCCGCCGGTCACGAAAAGCGGGGTGAGCGCAAGAGACGCCCCGGCACCCGCCGATGCATAACCCGTGGCGGCCACGAGGTGGGCAGCGATCAGCACGCCTTTGCGGCCGAAGCGGTCCATGAGCCGCCCGAAGACCGCGGCGCCCGCCGCGGCGGAGACCGAGAACAAGGCCACGAAGAAACCCGCATGGGACAGGTTCCCCGTGAGCGCGACCAGGGTGGCGGAGCCCGGGCCCACCACCATGGCGGCACCCGCCCAGCCCAGGGCGTAGGTGACCGACAAGGCGATGATCGTGCGCTTTACCAGCGGATGCACACCGGCGCATGGACGAGCTGGGTTTAACCATGGGGGGCCGGGAGTCCGCGGGGTCGTTGGGTGCGACACACCTATGTGCGAACAGGAGGTCGCGGGTCCCCATGCGGACCTGGCCCACGACCCTCCTGCTGCTGGGTCTCTTGTTGTTGTTTCCGGCGGCGGGGGCGCACGGGGACTTCACTTTGGAACGGGGGGAGCAGGGTTGGGAGTTCACTTCGCCCGGGGACGACGTCCACGCGGAGTTGGTCGACGAGGAACCGGGGGAGCATTACCGATGGAACCTGGACGTGGATGAAGGAATCGAACGCCTGGAAGGGGACATCCAGATCCCGGCGGGGCATTTCGACGTAGCGAGGCCCCGGCAGGTCGTCCCGGAGACGGGGCAGGGGCTCTTCATGGAGGTGCAGGACGCGGGCCGAGTGGACGAGGGAAAGAACCCCAGTCGGTTGGTGAACATCACGGGGCAGGAGGACGGCGCCTTCGTCTATCACCTCGCGTTCCCGGTGGACCCGGAGACCGGACAGGCGCAACTTTCCCTGACGCGCGACGTCGACCCACCCGGATCGACACTCGGACCCGTGCAGAACGTGACGCACAACTCCTTCTACGTGGCGACCAACACGAGCGAGCCTGCCTGGGGCGTCTTGTGGGTGCGGCCGGCCGATGCAGCACCGGACGATGCCGTACAGCATCCCACGCAAACTCCCTCCTTTGACCAGCGTTTTCCCATTGTCGGCCTGAAACCGGAAACAGAGTACGTGTTCCATGTCGAGTTCCGGGACTGGGCGGGAAACGTCGCCTCCTCCGGTGAACACAATCTCACCACAGAGCCGCTCGTCATCGGACCCAGTCCCCGGATCCTGAGTGTGGACCCTGAACCGGGCGCGGCGTTGAACGGGCCCCCTGACGCGATCGAAGCGGAGTATGACCCGGTGGCCGGTGGATTCGGAGCGCGCGGCGTGCGGCTGTTCGTGGACCTGGAGGAAGTCACCTCACAAACGGAGATCGGGAACGATTCCCTCCGATACGTCCCCCGGGAGCCGCTTGACCCGGGTCTGCACGTGGTGCGTCTCGAGTTGGAGAACACCGAACGCGGAGAAGCCTTCGAACGATGGGAGTTCACCGTGGAAGAGAACGCGGAGTCCCCCCTGCCCCTGATTGAATGGGTCTTGGTGTGCACGATCGCGCTGGCGCTCCTGCGTCGGCGACGCGCCAATTAGGCGATGGCACGGACACCGTTTACTGATAATGCGTCTTTTTGAACAATGTGGCCTTCGCGGTGTGATTACTCGCTCCATACTCCGACAAACCTAAATGCGTGACATGCGGTCGCGGCGCAAGCCCGGTGTAGTTTCCGGGCTACGGACATGCGTGGATCGGGTGTGCCACCCAAGGATGCCCCCCCGCTCAGAGGTGAAGACATGAAAAAAAACCTAGCTACAGCCATCGCGATGCTTTTTGTCGCTGCAGCCCTTGCTGCAGGGCCCGGCGTCGCACTCGACAACGAACCCGCCGACCTTCCGGAATCATCCGCCTCGGAATTGACGCGGGCAGAACTCCATGAAATGGGATTCGACCACTGGATCGTCGGCTTCCATGAACTCCCGGAGGAGCGCTCCACCTACGGTGGCCACGACGTGGTCCGGGTCATGGAGCGGCTCGATGCGATGATCGTCGAGGCCCCGGAACCGGCCACACTCCACGCCCACGCGCTCCAGGACGAGCGGGTGCGTTACGTGGAATACGACGACCCGGTCTACGCGCAGCTGCTCTACACACCGAACGACCCGCTGCACACCAACGACGCGCTGTGGGGGCACCACCGGATCGGTGCGGAAGCCGCGTGGGACGTCACGCTCGGGTCCACGTCGGTCAAGATCGCCGTGGTGGACACCGGGATGAACTTCGAACATGAAGAATTCGCCGGGCAGAACCGCGTGTTGAACGGCTGGAACTACGTCGACAACAACGACGACACCCAGGACACAAGCAATTGTGACTTCCACGGCACGCACGTGAGCGGAACCCTGGGCGCCACCATCGACAACGACGCCGGGATCGCCGGGCTCAGCCAATCGACGATCCTGCCCCACAAGATCTTCGACGCTGGAGGCATCTTCGGTTGTGGCGCCGCGACCACGTCGAACATCGCGGACGCACTCATGGACGCAGGCGACGAAGGCGCACACATCAGCCAGAACAGCTGGGGTGGCGGAGGTTCCTCCTCCACACTGGACGCGGCGATCAAGCACGCCCACGACCTGGGGACCACGCACGTGGCCGCCGCGGGCAACGACGGCCCCTGTTCGGACTGTGTGAGCACGCCCTGGGTGGACAACCCGGACAAGGTGAACATCATCAGCTCCATCGACGACGACGACGGCTTCTCGAGCTTCTCCAGCGAAGGGCCCGAAGTCACCGTGACCGCACCCGGGCGCGGCGTGGGTTCCTCCACCAGCGGAACCAGCGATTATCACGCCTACTCGGGGACCTCGATGGCGGCACCGCACGTCTCCGGCTCGCTCGCGCTCTACATCGCCGCCAACGGCGACGTGGGCTTCAACACGCTGCGCAGTGAACTGACCGGCAACGCGGAAGACATCGGCCTGTCCACGGACCGCCAAGGCGCGGGCCTGCTCCGGGTGGACGACATGCTCGGAGATGGCGGAGGAAGCCCCACGGGACCCACGGCGAGCTTCACGTTCGACTGCACGGAGCTCACCTGTGACTTCGACGCCTCGGATTCGACGGCCGGAGACGCGCCGATCGACACCTACGAATGGGACTTCGGCGACGGGAACACGGACACCGGCGTGACCACGACCCACACCTACGCCGAGGACGACACCTACACGGTGACGCTCACCGTGACCGACGAGGACGGCCTGGACGACACGGACACGCAGGACGTCACCGTGGAGGAGACCCCAGAACCGGCCAGCGAGATGCACGTACACGACATCTCCTTCTCGGAGAGCAACGGGAACCCGTCCCGGCGTGACGTCTTCTTCCACGTGGACATCCGGGACGAGAACGAAGACGCCCTCTCCGGCGTGGAAGTCTGCCTGGACATGGAGCGCCTCTCGGACGGCGCGACGAACAGCGACTGCGGGACCACCGGCACGGACGGGTCCGTGACGCTGGTCTGGGAAAGCGCAGGCCGCGACGACTACACCGCCTGCGTGACGTCGCTGACGAAAACGGATTTCACGTGGGACCAGGAGGCCGACCACGCCTCCGACGGAAGCTGCCACACGGGCAGTTCGAAGTGACCAGGTTGAAGCCCGAGTCGGAAATCTCCTCCCCTTCTCCTTCCCCCTCTCCTTCTGCTGCTTTTTTGCCCGTCCTGACGAACGCGACAGACGTACTACGTACAGATGACCCCTTCGTACGTTCCGGCGCCCTCGCCCATGACGACGTCGTACTCGCCTTGCGCCAACAAGGACCCCGTCGCGCCGAGATACGCCCCCGACCCGCCATGAATCTCCACATGGGTCTCGAACGGGGAGGGCGCATGGAATTGAAGAGTGATCGCGCCGTGGTCATCCGCGAACATGACCCCATCGGCGAGGGTGATCGTGCTTTCTCCCGTGAAGGACATGGTCACCGGCGGCCCGTCCGGGTCCGGCGTCTGTGTGATCATCGTGAAATCGTAATCCCCTTCCAGGTCGCCGCTGAGATCACCATGGGTGCAAAAGAGCACGGGCGACTCGCATTCCGGGGGTGCAACCGCTTGATTGACGAAGGTCCCCTCCACCGTCTCACACGCAGGCCGTGCGTCTCCCAGCCCTGCGACCACGAGCAGGACCACGACCCCCACCAGGGGCAATTGTCGAAGCATACTCTTTCGGATATGTCAACGGTTAATCAATTCTTCCCCCCCCCTGACTTTCTCCAGTGCCCTCCTGCGACGCCTCCAGAAAAACCCTCAGCCGATCCAGGTACTCCCGGAACGCCTCGCGCCCAGGCTTCGTGATCCGGTACCGGGTCTCGAACCCCTCACGCCCGAGGACCTTGCGTGCATCCAGAAAGCCGGCCTTCGCGAGCCGGTCGCTGTGCGACGCCAGGTTGCCATCGGTGAGACCCAGGTGGTCCCGCGCTTGCTTGTAGCCCACGTCACCGTGCTTGTACAACAGGCCCATGATCTTGAGCCGCGCCGGTTGATGGATCAAGGCGAGCTTTGGGGGCAAATCCATGATCTACCCCCGGGCGACCATGAGACTGCCCGCGATGAAATAGGCGAAACCCTGGACGGACGCCGTCGCGATCGCGGCCACCGTCCCCCCGGTGCCCGTGGCGACGAGGACGAGGCCCGTCAACAGGATCACCACGCCTGCGGTGTAGAACGGCACCCAGAACCGGCCGTAGCCGTGACCGTAATGGTTCGCCGTTGCGATGGTCAACGTGAGCAGGCCCGTGGTGACCCCCATCACACTGAACGTATCCACTTCGAACCCGACGACGACGTGCACGAGGGCCGCGAAGACAAAGAAGAGCGCCGTGAAACCCAGCCCCCACAACCAGGTCTTGCCTGGCTCCCCGCTTTTTTCTTTCTGGAACGTGATCGAATGGGTCTTCCAAAGCGTCGCCATGATGATGATCGCGGCGGCCACCCAGGGGACCCACAAGAGTGCCATGGCGATGTTCCCCCAGACGCCCTGCCCGGAGAGCCACCAGGCAAGACCCTGGTAGGAGAGCGGGATCCCGGCGACCACGAACGCCCACACCAGGATCGTCAACCCTGCCGTGCGCGCCGCGAGGGTCTCCTCGTAGCCCTTGAGTTCATCGAGCGTGCGTACGGCGTCCGCGGCCGTGAAGCCGGGAGAGGTTTCAGCTGTCATCATGACCCCCGTAGGCCCGGGTGGTATATGCCGGGCCGGATTCTTTGGCGGGCAAAGCCGCTTTGATGCACAAAGAGCCGACGGTCTTTATTTGAAAGGACCCGTCCGGTGACGTCCGTGCTCATTCCGGGAAAGGGATCTCGTGATGGGCACGCTCGGTGATGATCAAAATCGCGATCCCGGTCGGTGAACCGACCGCGATGCCGATCTCCCAGGTCCCGCCCGGGTTCTCCATCTC
>CAYVRY010000007.1:0-30097 GCA_964452895.1 uncultured Halobacteriales archaeon | reverse complement strand
ATCGACGCCGTCAATGAAGAGATCAACAACATCGTGCGGGACGTCCAAGACGCAAAACAATCCACGCGCCTGGAAGAGGCGACAGCAGACCATGAATCCGCCATGGACCAACTGCGTGAAGCCTTCCTCAAGGACGCTGCGGAGCAGATCGGACACTTGTTGGCCCGCAAAGTGCACCAGCAAAGCCGCGACCAGGACCGCCCTGGCGTGTTCCACAAGGCCAGGGAGCTTTTGCTTGCATTCACCCACGGCCGATACCGGCTTGAATTCGACGACCGGGACCCACCCGCTTTCACAGCAATCGATACGGTCACCGAGAACCCTCAGGCACTGGATGAACTCTCCAGTGCGACCCGGTTGCAGCTCCTTCTCGCCGTGCGACTGGCCTTCGTGGAACAACAAGAGACCGGGATCTGCCTACCCATGGTCTTGGACGAGACCCTCGCCAACAGCGACGACGAACGCATCGACGCGATCATGGACACCGTGGTCGCACTGGCCCGCAGCGGACGGCAAGTGATCTACCTGACCGCACAAGCGGACGAGGTCGCAAAATGGGAGACCCGCCTCGCCAAGCAAAGCGACGTCCCCCACGCGATTCTCGACCTGGCCGAACGTCGCGGGCTCTCAAAACGGCTGCATGCCGAAGAACCCGTCGCCGTCCCGGTGGGCCCGAAAGGAGTCCCTGGACCCGACGGTCACACACACGCGAGCTACGCCGAAACCCTCGAGGTCCCCCCGTTCGACCCACGGGGGTCCAAAGGCGAGATCCATCTATGGTACCTCATCGAGGACACCCACCTGTTGCATCGCTTGGTCGAAAAACGGATCATCTCCTGGGGGCAACTGCACGAATACCGTGAGGCCGGGCTTCTTGACACGCAACCAGATGACACAAAAGCGATCGATCAAGCAGCGATTCTGGCCAAAGCCCTGGAAGCCTACGCCAAATCGTGGCGCACCGGACGAGGCAGACCGGTCACCCGGAGTATCCTGGACGCCTCCGGCGCCGTGAGCGACGCCCACATCGACACCCTCACCAACGTCGCTCGCAATTTCAACGGGCAAGCCGAGGAGGTCTTGGCCGCGATCGATCGGAAGGAAGTCCCGCGCTTCCGAAGCAGCAAGCGTGACGAACTCAAACGATACCTCGAAGAACACGGCTACCTGGATGAAAGTCCGCGATTATCGGGTGATGAGATCCGTTTCCGGGTCGAGAAAGCCGTCGCCGACGCCTTGCAAAGCGGGAAGATCACGACTGAGGATCTCGACCGGGTCCTTCGGTGTGTGAATGAACGCACCCGGGCGGTCGCCATGATCAGCGAATGAAGGGGAGAAGGGACCGTCTTGGAAACCATAGCAACGACTCTACCCCCGTCGGTCCTCGCGCTCCCGGCGCGCCTCGCCAAGCGCCTGTTTCGCATCCCGGACCAACTCCACCTGCGCCCAGAACGTCTCCCGATCCACGGGTGGCTCCAGGTCAAAGAGCAACAGGGTCTCCTCGGCGGCCCGCCGGGTCCTGGCGCGCTGGACCCGCTTGCCCCGCCCCAACGCGGCCAAGACGAGCAAGAGGAACCCGCCCGCCACCAACAGCGAACCCGTGCCCGCCTCCACCAGGTTCATCCCCATCAAGATCACCCCGACGATCATCAACACGGTCGCCGAGATCGGCACCAGGAACTGGAACCAACCCCCCGTGGGCCGCAACCTCGGCGTGGGCTCCGCCTGTGAAGGAAGAAGCGACAACACATCATGCACCGCCTCATCGTCCGACGGCGTATGGTCCAAACGCTCTTCGTCCCACTCCGGGCCCAGGCGCTCAAAGGCCCGCTGCAAACGGGTCTCCGGGTCTGAGCGCGCCGAGGCGCGCCCCCCCGCGTTTTTTTGCACAACCCGTCCAGTACCACAGGCTACAAAAGCAACAGGATAATGAACGAAGCGGCGCGCCGGAAGCGGGTCAAGACATCCGAAGCACCTTAAAGCCACCGCCCATGACGCCGCCCGTCCCCAGGAGGCCTTGCGTGCGAATCATCGACACCCATACCCATCTGGCACCCGCCAGCCCGCTTTTTGACAAATGGGCCAAAAAAACGGGTGCCGACCATTCCCTTCGCGGGCTGCTCGAGGAGATGGACGAGAACAACGTACACCACGCCATCACCATGGGGCACTGGAACCACGATGAAGGCAAGGACGGTCCGTTCGAGACCCGGCCGAACAACGACCTCGTGGAAGCGGTGAAAGAGAGCAACGGACGCCTCAGGGGCCTCTTGACCGTGAAACTCGACGAAAAAGGCGTCGTGGACCTCGATGTGATCGACGAGCATCTGCGCGATCCCCGGTTCGTAGGCGTAAAGTGCTTCACCGGTTACGACACGTACTCCGCGGACGACAACCGCCTCAAAAGCCTCTTCGACGTGCTGGTACGCCGCCGCGGTATCGTCATGTTCCACACCGGCGGGACCTTGATCCCCACCGGTTACCTGCGCCACGCGGAACCCATGCCCGCCGACAACGTGGCCGTCGACCATCCCGATCTGCATGTCGTGGTGGCTCACGCCGGCCAACAATGGATGGCCGATACCGGCCGGATCATCGGCAAGAACCCGAACGTCTGGGCGGACATCTCCGGCTGGTTCGTCGGGCGCGACAAGCTCCCCCCGCACATCGACTCCCTGAAACTGCAGTTCCAAGGCCTGGTCTACTGGGCCACCGTGTCCAACCATCTCATGTTCGGCACCGACTGGCCGCTGATGCGGATGGCCCCCTACATCGAGTTCGTTGAAAGCTGCGACTTCCTCTCCAAACACGAAAAAGAGAAGATCTTCCACAAGAACGCCGAAAAACTGTTCTGGGGCGACTGACCCTGATCCCGCGTCGACTGGACATCCGTCCAGCGAAAGAAGGGAGTACCCCCCGCATCCTACATCTTCTGGACAAACCCCATGGTCTCTGATTCCAAGCCCCACGAACCTTCCCGCCCCGAAGCCCACGAAGTGGACCCCGTATGCGGCATGAAGGTCACCCCCGGCTCCGACACGCCGAGCCGTGAGCACGACGGGAGCCGTCACTTCTTCTGCTGCGAAGGCTGCGCGGAGCGCTTCGAAGAAGACCCGCAAAGATTCCTGGCGAAAGACCCATCGGCGCAACAACGCGAACAGGCGCCCCGCCAGCACCGCAAGGACCGGAAATGGGTCTGCCCCATGGACCCGGAGGTCGAAGAAGACCAGCCCGGGGACTGCCCGAAATGCGGCATGGCGCTGGAACCCACCGGTCTGCTAGTGACGAAGACGAAGACCCAGTGGACTTGCCCCATGCATCCCGAGATCGTGCGCGACGAACCGGGAGACTGCCCGAAATGCGGGATGGCGCTCGAGTCGACCCAGGTAGACCTGGAAGAGGAATCCGACCCGGAACTGCGCAGCATGCGGCGACGCTTCTGGGTGAGCGTCCCCCTGAGCGCCATCGTCCTCTTCCTCGCCATGGGCGACATGATCCCCGGGGTCTCCTTCGAAGCGCTCGGGACGAGGAACCTCCACCTGTTGGAGCTCCTGTTCGCCTCCCCGGTCATCCTGTGGGGCGCCTGGCCGTTTTTTGTGCGTGGCTACCGCTCCATCGCCACGTGGAATTTGAACATGTGGACCCTGATCGCGATCGGTGTCGGCGTCGCCTATCTCTACAGCGTCGTCGCCGCGCTCGCACCCGGCGTGTTCCCGCAGGCCTTCCGCGACGAAGGCGGCGCCGTCGCCGTCTACTTCGAAGTCGCCGCCGCGATCACCACCCTCGTCCTTCTGGGGCAAGTCCTGGAACTGCGCGCGCGCAGCCGCACCTCGAACGCGCTCAAGGCGCTCCTGGACCTCGCACCCAAGACCGCGCGTCGTTTGACCCAGGACGGCGAGGAGGAGGACGTCCCCCTCTCCGAGGTGCGACCGGACGACCTCTTGCGCGTGCGCCCCGGCGAGAAGATCCCGGTCGACGGCGTGCTCGAAGAGGGACACTCCAGCATCGACGAATCCATGCTCACCGGCGAACCGATCCCCGTCGAGAAGGAAGCCGGAGACCGCGTGATCGGCGCCACCGTCAACGGAACCGGGTCGTTCCTGATGCGCGCCCAGCGGGTCGGCGAAGACTCGCTGCTGCACCAAATCGTCGCCATGGTCGCCGAGGCGCAGCGTTCCCGCGCGCCGATCCAACGGCTCGTAGACAAGGTCGCCGCGATCTTCGTGCCCGTGGTCGTCCTCATCGCCGTCGTCGCGTTCATCGTATGGAGCCTCATCGGCCCCGAACCGCGCCTTGCCCACGCGCTCTTGGCCTCTGTGGCGGTCCTGATCATCGCCTGCCCGTGCGCGCTCGGGCTCGCCACCCCCATGAGCATCATGGTGGCCACCGGCAAAGGCGCCTCGCTGGGGGTCCTCTTCAAGAACGCCGAAGCGATCGAAGCCCTGCGCGACGTGGACACGCTCGTCGTCGACAAGACAGGCACCCTGACCCAGGGGGAACCGAAACTCACCTCGATCCAATCCGCCCCGGGATGGGACGAAACGGAAGTGCTCATGCTCGCAGCGAGCCTGGAACGCGGCAGCGAGCATCCCCTGGCGGACGCGATCGTGAAAGGCGCCCGCGGACGCGACATCTCCCTGGAGGCCTCCTCGGACTTCGAATCGCACACCGGTAAAGGAGTGCGCGGGCGCGTGAAGGGACGCCACGTCGCCCTGGGCAACCAGGCGTTCCTGGAAGAGCTGGGCGTCGACCAGGCGCTCGGCGACGAGGCGCAATCACTGCGCGAAGACGGCAGCACGGTCATGTTCGTGCTCATCGACGACGAGGTCGCCGGAATCATCGGTGTCACGGACCCCATCAAGGACACCACGGAGCAAGCCATCAAGTCCCTGCACGAGGCCGGGATCCGCATCGTGATGATCACCGGGGACGCCGAGAAGACCGCCCAGGCGGTGGCCCGCAGGATCGGCATCGACGAAGTCCGCGCCGACGTGCTCCCCGACGAGAAACAACGCATCGTGAAGGAACTGCAAGAACAAGGACGCATCGTCGCCATGGCGGGCGACGGGACCAACGACGCCCCCGCGCTCGCCCAGGCGCACGTGGGCATCGCCATGGGGACCGGCACGGACGTCGCCATGGAAAGCGCCGGCGTCACGCTCGTCAAGGGAGACCTGCGCGCGATCGCCCGCGCCCGCAACCTCAGTGGCGGCACCTTGCGAAACATCAAGCAGAACCTCTTCTTCGCGTTCATCTACAACTCGGCCGGCGTCCCCATCGCGGCCGGCGTGTTGTACCCGCTGATCGGACTCCTCCTGAGCCCGATCATCGCCGCCGCGGCCATGAGCTTCTCCTCCGTGTCCGTGATCTCCAATGCGCTCAGGCTGCGACGGCTGCGGGTCTGAATGCCGGCACGGGCCGCGCCGGTTCTCAACTCCGGCTGCGCTTGTAATCACGCAGGTATGGAGGAAGCTCGACGGTGTTGCGCTCATCCGGGACCGGCTCCCCGGCCTGCATGCGCAGCGGAACGACCCCGGCCCAGACCGGGGTCGCTTCCTCCTCAGGTTCCCGCCCCGGCGGCCCCTGGCGGATCTTCGCGGACGCATGCTGCAACGACACGGCGACGACCGCCGTGGCGGCCAGTTCACCGGGCGTGGGAGAGCGCGCGTCCTGCGTGCGACCCGGGATGATGTGCTCCGAGACCCGGTCCAGGGCGCGTTTCTTCTCCGCTTCATCCGCCAGCGGGCGCGGCCGGCCGTGGACCACCACGCTGCGATAGTTCACGGAGTGATGAAAGAGAGAACGTGCCAGCACGAGACCGTCCACCAGGGTCACCGTGACGCAGACCGGGCCGTCATGGTTCAACAGTCGGCTCTGGGCCGAACCGTGCAGATAGAGCGTGTCCCCGTCGCGTCCATAGACCATGGGAATCACCACGGGGCCATCCGATGTCGTGATCCCGACGTGCGCGACGAACCCCTCGTCCAGGATCGCGTGGATCGTCGACATGTCGTAAGCGGCGCGCTCCGGGTGGCGTTCGACGCGGGTCTTCGGGGCAGGGGCTTCTTGCGTCATTGGACTCCTGGTGCTGCCGCGGCAGCGACGACAGGGGCGAAGAACGAGCCGGATCCCAACAGGGTCCGGCGGCGGGCGGGCAAAATCGTGGCCGGTAAATAGGTTCCGGGGTGCCCGGGTGGCCCTCGTATTCAGCTCCGATTCTTCTGGACCGGCGTAAGATCGTCGACGACCACGGCGCCGGTCCCCAGGAGTCTCGCTGGGGCGCTCATGAGCGGCTCGACCGTGCGTCCGACCACCGGCCCCATGGCCGCCCGGGCGGCGTTCATGTCCTCGCGTGTGCGCCAGATGGTGAGCGTGATGAACCGACCCCCGCCGACGTCCACCACCACCGTCCCCTGATACCCGTCCAGGTCCGCATGCTCCTTTTGGAACTCCCTGAACTCCTTCGTCTCGACAATGGGTTGGTCCGGAGCGTACCTCGTTTCCCGTACTACCGCGTGCATGTTCTCTTTACCTTTGAACGGGCGGCGATGCAAAGGCCTTTCGCCGGAGGAAGGCACGCTGCCCCATGATTCATGTACCTCGTGGGATTCGCCAGCAACCGAGGCGATCTCAGCTTACCGATTCCAGGATATCCCGTACCAAGGTCGATGCCATGACACTCGCAATCGAGACCCGGGGACTCACGAAACACTACGGCGACACCCAAGCCGTGCGCGGCATCGACCTGAAGATCCGACGCGGATCGATCCACGGGATCCTGGGACCCAACGGCGCCGGAAAATCCACGATCATCGGGATCCTGGGCACATTGATCCGCCCCACGAGCGGGTCCGCGCTCCTGGACGGCATCGACGTGACCCGGGACCCGCTCGAAGTGCGCCGACGCATCGGCTTCGCCATGCAGGAAGCCGGCGTGGATTCCCTCGCCACGGGCCGGGAGTTCCTGATCCTGCAAGCCCGCCTCTACGGCATCGACAAGACGACCGCCACGCGGCGCGCCGGGGAACTCCTGAGACTCTTCAGTCTGGAAGAGGCCCAAGACAAACGGATCGGGGGGTATTCCGGGGGCATGAAACGCCGCATCGACCTGGCCGCCGCATTGATCCACATCCCTCCCGTGCTGTTTCTGGACGAACCCACCGAAGGGCTCGACCCGCAAAGCCGCGAGCGTCTTTGGAAAGTGCTCGAGCGGTTGAACAAGAAGACCGGGACCACGATCCTGTTGAGCACCCACTACATGGAGGAAGCGGACCGCCTGTGCGACCGGATCGCCATCCTGGACCAAGGCAAGATCGTCATCGAAGGGACGCCGCAGGAACTCAAGGAATCCGTCGGCGGGCAATTGATCCTCCTCGAGTACGGCGCGACCGGCTCGAAGAAAGCCGAGCTCGCCGAGCGCGCCCTTGAGCGGACCCGGGAGGTCGAACGACTGCAACGCACCAAGAACGACCTGCACGTCTACGTCCACGACGCCTCGCGGTCCACCCCGGGAGTGCTCGACGTGTTGAAGGCCGCCCACGCGTCTCCCTCGACCCTGCGCATCCGCGAGCCCACCCTGAACGACGTCTACCTGAAATACACCGGCCGCCGCTACGAAGGAGGTGCCTGAATGGCCCTCTGGCGCCCGGCTCTCCTGCTCACCCGACGCGCCCTCGTCCAGTTCCCTCGCCTCCCCGCCGTTCTTGTGTTCAGCATGGTCCCCCCGTTCATCCAACTGCTTCTTTTCGGCGCCATTTTCGGAAAACTGCCGGACCAGTTCCCGGATTTCCCCACGGACAACTACTTCGAATACCTCGCCCCCGCCATCGTGCTCTTCACCACGGTGATCGGCATCGCGAACGCCGGCATCGCCCTTTCCAACGACATCCGCACCGGATACTTCCACAAAGTGATCCTGGCCCCCGTGAACATGTGGGCGATCCTTCTCGGTCGGCTCGCCTCCGACGGAGTCCGGGTCTACCTGCAGGCCGGTCTCATGCTCCTGGTCGCCATGCTCTTCGGCGCCCGCGTCGCCACCGGACTTCCCGGTGCCCTCGTCCTACTCGCGCTCGCCACGCTCTTCAGCCTCTTCACCGTGGGCGTGATCGTCGCGAACATCGCCTTGAAGACGAAGAGCGAACAGGCCGTGCAGGCGATCTTCCCCCTCTTCTTCGTCCTGATGTTCCTCACCACCGCCTTCATGCCTGAAGAGAACATGGGCAACGACACGATCAAGACCGTGATCAAGTTCAACCCCGCCGAATACATCGTCAGTCCCATGCAGCAGCTCATGATGGTGGGATGGCCCGGGGAAGAACTGCTCATCGCGGTCCTGATCATCGCCGGCGTGATGGTGGCCGGGGTGCTCCTGACGCGGTTGAACTACCGGTCTGTGTACAAGTGAAAGAGCGTGGCCCCGCACAGTCAATAATCGACACTGGCGTGCGGGACACGCCCCATCGGCTTGGCCCCCGGGTCCCGCGTCTCTCGCAATGCTCCCTTCGAAGAGGTCCTCCTCAGGGCAAGGGACATTGTTCCTGACTCCATCGCTCATCCAGAAGGTCAAAAAGGCGCTGGACAAGTAAAAAAATGGAACCTAGGTCCTTTTACAAGACCCAGAGGTGGTACGGAAATTGATGGTCCCGCCGGGATTCGAACCCGGGTCCTAGGCTCGAAAGGCCCAAATGATTGGCCGGACTACACTACGGGACCGGGAGAAGAGGCCTAGGCCAAGCCGGGGCGAAGGGGGCCTTGCTTTTATGCGCTTCGGAGCGCGCGGGCCGTTTGGCGGCTTTTGGAGCGGGGACGGCGCCATCGCTTAAGGCCCCCCGTCCGTCTCGCACCGCCCATGGCCTCGGGGTCGCGCGACGTGGACGTACTGCTGTACGGAGCCACCGGGTACACCGGGCGACTCACCGCCCGGGCCCTGGAGGAAAAAGAGGTCACCTACGCGGTCGCCGGGCGGGACGAGAAACGCCTCGGCGAGTTGTCGGCCTCGCTGGCTTCCCACCCGAAGACCCATGCGGTGGCCATCGACGACGCCGCGGGCCTGAGGCGGATCGCAGAAACCGCTCGCGTGGTCATCTCAACCGCCGGCCCGTACACCCGCCTCGGGCCACCGCTCGTGGAGGCCGCCCTCGCCGCGCGCAGCCATTTCCTCGATGTCACCGGCGAGCAAGCCTACCTGCGCTGGGTCTACGAGCAGGACAAGCGCGCCCGCGAAGCCGGGATCACGATCGTCAACGCAATGGGCCTCGACGTCGTCCCCGGCGACATCGCCGCGCACATCGCCACGGCCGCCATGCAAGCGCCGCAACGCCTCGACGTGGCCTACTGGAGCCCCGCCGCGATCTCCCGCGGGACCCTCAAGAGCATGGCCGCCCACACCGGGCTCGGCGGCTGGTACGACCAAGGGGAATACCGCAACGCGCCCCCCGGCTGGTTCCGCCGCTCTTTCCCCTACCCCAAGCCGCTTGGGACCCGCGACGGGATCTTCATCCCGTGGGGCGACGTCGTCACGGCCCCCCGGACCACAGGGGCAAAACAGGTGCGCACCTACTTCATCGCGCGCAAAGGGACCGTGCGGATGATGCACACGTTGCGTGCCCTGTCCGCCGCCTCTTGGACGACCGGTCTGACGCGGCTATTTCTCAAGACGAAACTCCGCAGCCACCGTGACCCCGACCCGAAGGGGCAGGCGGAGGCACCGTTCCGGGTGCTCGCCGAAGCCACCGATGAAGACGGCAGCGTGCAACGGGGCTACGTGGCGGGCAAGGACCCCTACGGGTTCACGGCGGCCGCCGTGGCGCACGCCGCCTCCATTCTCGCCCGCGAAGATGCTCCGCACGGAGTGCTCACCCCCACGCAGGCGTTCACGTTCGGGCCCTTCATCGCAGCGCTGGACGGGTTCGACCTGGATGTGAAAGGGCGGAGCCTCTGAGCCGGAGAGACCCATACAAGTTCGGATGGACAGCAAGGGCCCCCGGGGTCCCCCTTGATTGATGACAAGGTTCCCGGGTCCGTGGTCTCGTCGACGTAAGCACCCGGGCACGGCGAATATTCGAACAAGTCGAGGCAATGCCCTTTATTGGTTTGTGGATACGGATGGAAACCATTCCACCCGCGCTCCATCACGTCCCATTCGTGTCCCTGAAGCTATTTTTGAACGGCAGGCGTAACAAGAAAGGCAGGCTCTTGCCTGTGGAGAGATAGACATGAAAACTACTACACGAAAAAACACGAACATCCTGGTGTCTGTCCTCTTGGCTTGTATGATTGCGATTTACGCGATTCCCGCAGTGATTGCCCAGACCGCAGAGGGCGATGCTTCTGCGGACGCAAGCGTGGAGGTAGGCGAAGATGGAGTCAATGCAGAAGTCGAACAACTGAAAGTGACCGTTGTGATCCTGGACGAGAAAGTGGTCGACCTTGAAGAGGCCATGGCCGAACTTGAAGCGGCGGTGGACGACCCCGACGTGAGCACCGAAGAGGTCGAAGCCGCCGTCGCCGAGCTTGAAGCGGAGCTTGCGGAGGCCCAGACCATCCTGGTCGAAGTCGAGGCGACCCTCGCGGCCCTCCAAGCGGAGATCGAAGGCGTGGATGCCGAGGGCGAACTCGCCGGGACCATGGAGGCCGCGGCTGAAGTCGTAGTCGAACTGGAAGGCGTGATCGCGACGTTGGAGGCGACCGTCGGCGGCCTGGACCTCGATATCGTCGATGCGGACACCAGCGAGATCGAGGCCCTCGTGGCGGACATCGAGGCCCAACTGGAGATCGTCGGTGAACTGATCGTTCAACTCGAAGTGACCGTCAACGCGGTGATCGAGATCATTGTCGACCTGGGACTGATCGAACCCCCGGGAGAGGACGATGGAGACGGTGACGAGGACCCGCAAGAGCCCGGCGACCCGGGAGAACCGGGAGAACCCGGCGAACCCGGCGGCCCCTCTGGAGGGGGAGAAGCCAACGGGTCGGGCGAAGTCAGCGCATCGGCCGATCTGAAGTGCCCAGCCGCTATTGAAGCCGTAGCCAATGGCGACAACACGATCACCGTGACCTGGGAGCCCGCCGAAAACGCGGAGGCCACGAACCTCTACCGCCTCGAAGGGAATGGGGAGTTCGAGTTGGTCGGGACCTTCGACGCAGAGACGACCGAATACGTGGAAACGGAAACCGTACACGGCGAATCGTACGTGTTCATGGCGACCTCGGTCTCCGGTGATGCGGAAGTGAAGGCCAACTGCTCGCAAGCCGAAACGACCTCGGTGCCCGTCTTCACCACGGTGCTCGCCCTCGCAGCGGGTGTCGGCGCCGCCGCGCTGGGATATGCGACGATCCGCCGGCGCTCGTAGGCACGGTCCGCTTCTTCTTCTCCCTGTCTCCGCCCTGCTTTTCTCCTTCCGGCCACCCCGAGGCGTTTTTTCAGACGAAGGTGAGGAAGTAGCCCCGCGCGGATTCGAACCGCGGTCGCGGGATCCAAAGTCCCGCATGATTGGCCTCTACACCACGGGGCTGCGGTGGGCTAAGGCCGCGCGAGACGGCCCCCCCGGATAACCGTTTTGGGGCGGCACCGGCCCCGCGGTCCTGGTGACTCGGGCCTTCCGGGCGGGCGGGGGGCTGCCCCAAAGGAACGGGACTCTGCATCATATATACCATCGTGTTCCAGAATGTCCTTCATGGGTTCACATGTGCGTGCCCGCCTGCCGGTGCGCGAACAGAGTCCGCTGCGGTGGACGCCAGCCATCGTCGGCGGGCTGCTTTGCGCCTGGTTGTCCGCGGTCTTGAGCTTCTGGCTGGTGCGGGGCGACGACGGGATCATCCGGACCACCACGTTCATCGTCGGGCTCGTCGCCTTCTCATGGTTGTTTCTGCGCTCCGGTACCAAGGCATGGGCGCGCATGTGGCTGACCGTGGGGATCATGTTTGTAACGTTGCCCGTGGCGATCGCGTTCGGCGGCTGGTTCCACGCCATGAACACGCTTGGGGAGGCCGGATTCCATGAGTGGATGGATTCCATGGCGGTTTCGCTCGTGGCGTTGATCTTCCTGGGAGCATTGGGTCTGATTGCCGGTGTGGCGTCGCTGGTGTTCTCGTACGTCGCCTACGCCCGCCGCAGAAAACGACAGCAACGAACCCCCACGGCGTGGAAGGTGATCCCCGATCCTCCGGGTGCGGCCCGGCCCGGCGGGCCCGAAACCGCACCCGCGTTCATGCGCCGGCGCCATCCATAGACCATGAAGCGGTCGTTACAACGTTCCATCCACAAAACCGGCTTCAATGCAACGCTCCATCCACAACCCTTTTTCAACCCACGCGGTTGGTCGCTTTTCATGGTGAACCGCGTGCCCAGGAAAATCATCGTACCCATCGCCCTCGTCCTGATGACCACGGCCCTCGCCGGGTGCATGTCGGATGAGCTCTGGGAGCCCGCGTCGCCGGAGCGGTCCGCTCACAGGCACAGCGGATATGGTCACTCCGAACAGGGCCACGACCACGACAACGACCACGACGACGACAACGACCCGGAGCGACGGGACCCCGCCGAAGCCTACCCGGACGGTTCCCCGCGCTACCACAACGCGCTGCACGGGGACGAAGAATCACGGCGCACCGTGGACGTGCCCCTGGGGACCGAGACCCTGCGGGTCGCCCTGATCCATGAATCCTGTGGTGACGCCGCGTTCACCCTGTGGAACCCGAGCGCCGGCGCAGTGGACCTGCCCCTGTCCGGCCCGCTTGAACCCGCGGCCGAAGAGCGGGTGGACGGCACGAAATACATGGACGAGCCCGACTGGGTGCTGATCCATGACCCGATCCCCGGAGACTGGCTCCTGGAGATCGACATCGACGGCCATTCGTCCTACACGGTCTCGTTCTACATCGAAGAGGCCTAGTCCGACTGCAGGGCCTGCGCGCCGCGCGCCGCGATCTTCGTCGACCACACCGTGCCATGCTCCTCCAGCGCGGCGGCGGCCTCCTCCGGGTCGCCGGCGCCTTCGGCCTTCGGGTCGATCACGAGATGGAGGCTGTTGCCGAGCATGGTCTGTGTCGCCCAACCGAATCCGTCGGCCACCTCGAGCGCCGCCTCGAGCTCCGGCGTCAACAGGCCGGCCTGCGTGGCGAACATGCGCGACAGGCGCATGTAGTTCGACAGGTCCGCCTCCTCCTCCAACCGCTTGATGCAATCCGCACCCGCCCGGTTGATGCGCGCCATGCGGTCCGGGTCACCGAGCACGTCCCGCGTGGAAAGCGGTGCGCCCACCACAAGGCAGATCACCTTGGACCGGCGTGCCTGCAGGCCCGCAAACCGCTTCGTGACCCCCATGGGCATGGGGCCGGGTGTGACCCGGATCTCCGCCCCGCCCAGGTACTGGGCCGGGACGTCCCCGAGACCGGTCTGGTTCAACGTCTCCGCCTTGTGCGCCTCCCAAAGGGCCCGGCGTGCCGGGAAACCGAAGAGCCCCGCCAGCGCCAACGACGCGGCGAGCGCGCCCGCCCCGGACAGGCCGAACCCTTGCCCCGGCGGCAACGGTCCCTCCAGGTCCACCTCCACGCGGGCCGGATAATCCTCGCCGAGGATGCCCTGCAATGCGGTCTGCAGGGTCGGGGCCTCGATTGCTTGCCCGGCGGCGCGCGCCG
Organism: uncultured Halobacteriales archaeon; assembly: GCA_964452895.1. Classification (GTDB taxonomy): domain Archaea; phylum Thermoplasmatota; class E2; order JACPAO01; family JAHWKR01; genus CAYVRY01. The sequence continues at coordinate 16,459 of CAYVRY010000007.1, read as the reverse complement.
CGAACCCCGATTTCTCTTCCATGAGCCGCACGGTCGCCGTCACCCCGAGTTCCAGGTTCATCCCGGCGCCGCGGGAACCCTTGCGGTACGGGTCGACATGTTGTTTGTCCACCACGAAGAAACCGGTCACGTGCGCCGGGGCGAAACCCCGGGCGGTCCACGTGCCTGGCCCTTGCTGCTGCTCGCTGGAACCGGTCATCTGGAATCCGCTCGGGTCGTCATCTTCGAGCGCGCCTTCCCGGACGGTCCTGCGAACCGACCGGCCAGCTCCTGCACGATCCGTTCGGCGACCTCATCCTTCGACCCGGAAAGCGGCGTCTCGTCTTCCGCCGTGACCAGCACCGCGTGCGTGATCTCGGCGCCCAACGTCACGGCGGCGTTCGCCACGACAGCGTCGATCCGTTGCCGAGAGAGCCGCGTGCGGGCCGCTTCCACCGCCTTCTCCAGGGTGTCCTCCAGTTTCCAACTCACGATCCGCGTGTCCGGAGCATGCTCGCGCACCAGCGGCAACACCTTGGCGGCGCGCTCCAACCGCAAGGTGGGCGCCTTCTCGTCGCTGGAGAGCTTGTGGCTCACCCGTTGCGGGATGAAGTCCGCCAAAGCCGCGGGCATGAGCACCCAATGCGGATCCTGCTCGGCCAACAGACCCGGCAGGTCACGGGTCAAGTCGCGCAGTGAAACGAACGGATGGACCTTCGTACCCGGCGGCCAACCTGCCTCCCCCAAGGACGTGACCACGGACACCCGGGCCCCATGACGGAACAGCGCACGCGCCAACGCGTGCCCCGTCGCCCCCGAGGACCGGTTGGACAGAACGCGCACCGTGTCCACGGCCTCCTCGCTGCGCCCGGCGACCAACAGGACGCGGCGGCCATTGAGCGTACCCGGCCCGAGGCGCTGCAGGACGCAGTCGGTGATCGCGTCCACGGGCGCCAGTTTTGCCTTCCCTTCCTCGTAAAGCGGAGGAACGAACGCCACGCCGCGCTCCTTGAGCTTCTGGATGTGTTCTTTCGTGGCCGGGTTCTCCTCCATCACGCCGTGCATCGCTGGAGCCACCATGACCGGTCGCCCGCTGCCCAGGCCCACCGCCGCGAACGTGGTCAAGGCGGTATCATCGATCCCCAGGGCCATCTTCGCGATCGTGTTCGCCGTGGCCGGGGCCACCAAGAACAGATCCGCATCACCCCCCGCCCCCAGTTCCGTGACATGCTCCACGGCCCCGGACAAGCCCGTGATGGGAGGCGATCCCGTTGCGAACTCCAAAGCGTCCGGATGGACGATTCGCATGGCCGCCGGCGTCATCACCGCTTTCACGTCGGCGCCATGCCGGATCAACGAACGCGCCAGTTCCACGGTGCGCACGGCGGCGATGGACCCGGCCACGGCGAGCACGATGCGCCGGCCCGCAAGATGATCGCTCCAGGAGCCCCGGATGCGGTCACTGGGATGCATGAACGGACCTCCTTGTCATCACACCTTCTCCAACAATCCTCTGAGGGTGGCTTCCGGGTCTTTCGCCTTCGCGACCCCGCTGGCCAGAAGGACCCCTTGTGCCCCCAGTTCCAACGCCCCCGCCATGTCGTCGGCGTCCTTCACCCCGGCGCCACAAAGAAGCTGGACGTTCTTGTCCACGCGGGCCACCGCGTCCCGGGCGTTTCGGACGATCCCCGGGTCCGCGCTCGTCACGGAGACGTCGCCCCCGATCAACTCCGGTGGTTCCACGGCCACATAGTCGGGCTGCAACGCCGCGGCCGCGCCACTGGTCGCCGCGGTGTCCGAGCAGACGACGGTGGACCAGTCCAGTTCCTTCGCCAGTTCCACGCAGGCGCCGATCTCAGCGAGCGTGAGCCGATGCTCGCTGTGATTGATCAAAGTGCCCACCGCCCCGGCATCCGCGAGTGCAGGCGCCAGGTCGTAGCCTGTGTGCGCACCGGCCCGCCGCGGTTCCGTGTGCTGCGCGAAAAGCGGGACATCCACATCGGAAAGGAGCCGCAGGTCGGTCGCCTGCGGTGCGATCGCGATGCCCGCCCCGGTCTCACCGGCGACCCGTTCGGCCGCCTGCGCGATCCGCAGGGCGCCGCTGCCCGTGGCCTGCGGATAGGTCTTCAGGTTCACGATCACGACCGGGCGGGGGAGCATTGCGAGGGGAACCGGGGGCTGTGTTTAAACGATTGGGGGAAGCGGTGGGTCTGCCAAGGGCGACCAACACAGGGTCCAGAGGGACGCGGGTTCTCAGTCCTGGTCACGCAGGGCCATCAATTCCCCTTCGATCAGCGTGCGTTCCCGGTCGACCTCTTTGACGTATTGACGGTAGCCGACATGGCTGATCCGGCCCAGCCCCAGGCTCACTTTCGCAGCGTTTGCACGCTGGTCGAGGTTCTCCAAGCGGGTCTCCAGCTCCTCACGTCGCCGCAGGGAACGCCTGCGCGCTTCCGCGTCATATGGCGGCATGTCGCCCGCGTAGGGGGTCTGCAGCTGGCCAGCGTCTGCATTGTGGCGCAGCGACGGTGGGGCATCGACTTGGCTTTCGTGCTGCATCTGGCATGAACCACTGGAATGGGCCTGATCCGGCGCGCGCAGGGACGGCGGCGGTTGCGCGGTCGTCGGCGCCGATGCCGGAGTGGAACGATCGGCGGCTACGTTCGTGCCGCCATTTCGCGTTTGGCCACCACCCGATCGGTCCATGGCGAACGGCCGCGGGGGGTGCTGCTCTTCGATGACTTCCTGCCTGGCTGCCGATTTGTCCATGGTAAGACCCACGGGACCCGGCGACCGGGAAGCCGTGTCGGGCACGCTTTGCTGCTCGGCGGCGCGCTTCTGGGGTGACTCGTGTGACGACGGCTGTTGCTGTTGTGACCGGTCCTGTTGGCCGGTTGAACGTTTCGGGTCGCGCACCGTGCGGGTCACCGGCAGAGCCGCCTGGCGGGATGGACCCGCTTGTTGGGGCCGGACCAGTTTGTTCTGGGTGACCGGCGGTGCCAGGTTGACGCGGCGTTCACTCTTGCGTGAAGGAGGCCGGAAAATGAGCAGGATCACAGCCAAGACCAGGGCGGCGAACAGGAACGTCCAGAAGAGCTCGTTGGAAAGCCGGGTCGCCCATTGGCTGCCCACGGAGCGGGCAAGGCCGGCCAGAATGGCCGCGAATGCAAGTCCCACCCCTGAAAGGAGCATGATCGACCGGGCTGCGGACATCGTTCCTGTTCTCCTTTCGGTCGCCCTGCTATAAGAGGAAGACCCTGTGTGCACGCCGGGGCAAGGGGAAGGGCGGACCACCGGCCCAGGCGAGCCGGCGGCTATAAAGAGGCCCCCGGGCGAGGGCCAAGGCCTGGAGGGCTCTCGTCTCGATGCGAACAATATCGGGTCCGCGGGGTGCCTTTTTCGTCCCCCGGGACCGTGGATCCAGGAATTTGGGTTACAATGACGTTCGCTGATCGACCGTCAAACAGTATCATAAAAGCTGCGGGGGGTTTGCAAAAGTGACTCATGATCGGTTTTATGGCGCGGGCGTCCACCCCTACGCTGGCCCGCCCTGGCGTCACCGGGCCCCGCGGGGCGTTCCCGGCCGGCCTTGCCGCCAATGCCCGGGTTGTCGCTCCAAGCCAAGAATCCTTAAAAGAGAGGTTCGAGTCGTTCCCCTTGAAGGCCATGGGCTCAACAGAATGGAGGCTGCCTGCGGCGCGCGCCGGCGCCCTCGCGCTTCTCGTCGTTCTCGTACTGCCCCTTCCCATTGCGGGTCAGGACCTCGAGGTGGCCCCGGCGGATTCCCCCGCCCCCGGGCAAGTACTCAACGTCGCCGTGCATCCGTTCGACACCGAAGGGCCCACAATCGTCCAGGACAAGGTCCCGCTTCTGGAGGTGTTCACGGCGACCTGGTGCCCGCCCTGCCAACCCTCCCACAACGCGGTGGAACGGCTCATGGATGAACACAGTCCCGGGCTCGGCGTGAACAACAACGCGAGCGACGCCCCCGTGCGGCTCGGTCTGCTGTCCTACCATCCTTTCCCGGACATAGGCCAGGAAGACCCCTTCGGGATCCCCGAAGGACACAACCGGTTGGAACAGAAACACGGCGTTTTCTGGTTCCCCAGCGCCATCGTCGACGGCGTGCTCGAAGACGCCCCCGAGACCCGCTCCAACGCCGTGGATGTCGGCATGGAGGACGTCTTCTACAACAGTTACACAGACATGATAAGAAGCACCCAGGACAACGATCCGCCGTTTGTGCTGAGTGTCCATAGCGAACGCGTAGAAGAAGACCCCGCCACCTGGGACGTCACCGTCCGCGTGGAAGCCACGCGCCCCATCGAAAACCCGCTGTCCATGCAGGGCGTCCTGTGGGAAGACCACAAACAATTCGCCGGGAGCAACGGCGTCGAACGCCACCGCATGATCGTGCGGGCCATGGCGAGCGAAGCCTCCTCGCCGGAACGGCTCGCCGAAGGAGAAGTCTGGGAAGAGACGCTGCGCCTGGTCGCCCCCGCCGCCGTGGACGCGCAGCAGGCCGGCGTGAGCGTGATCGTGGAAGCCCCCTGGGGCGAAGAGCGGGACGAACGCGCCGTGTGGTTCTTCGGGCTCGCCCTGTTCGTCATGGGCGGCACCGCCGTGACCGCAGGATGGCAGATCCATGCACAAAACCGCCGACGCGGGGCACAAAACGCCCGCGGCGGTGAAGCGCAGGAGCCAGGCCCATGATCCGCCTCCGCGACGGATCCTCCTTCATCCTCATCGTCATGATCCTTGCGGTCCTTGTGGTCTCGCCCCTCTTCGCGGGCAGCGCCGCATCCACGCACGCGCCCATGACGCGCGAAGACACCTACCCCCCCGGCATCGCGAACATCACGCAGGACCCGTGGAACGTCAAACACGGTGAGGACATCGAGGTCACCGTCACGTTCGCCGAGGACGCTCCGGTGCCCGAGCGGGTCAGCCTGATCTGGTGCCGCGTGGAACCCGACTACGTATGCGCCGCGATCCCCCCTCAACTGCAACCCTCCGGCGACCGCACCTGGACCGGCACCATCGACGCCGCCGTGGGCGGCGAACGCAGCGTCGTCACGGAGGACACCCGCCACATCGGCTACAACCTGAGCATACAATACCCCTCAGACGATCCCGACGGGGCGGCAACACGGGTCCAAGCCCCGACGCACAACACCTGGGCCCCGGAGACCTTCTCCGAAGAGACCGGCGGAATATACTACTTCGTCGCCCTGGGTGAACCCGCCAAGGGGGCCCCGCTCCCCGCGCTCGGTCTGAGTCTTTTGGTCCTGGCACCGATCGTCTACCTGGCCGCCGCCTACCGGCGCGAAGGTGGTTGAGATGGGTGACGCGAAACAGGCAAAACCCTGGGTCTTCGGCGTCGTCATCGGGGTCGTGCTGATCGCCGGGCTCGGCTTCGGCCTGCACGTCTTCTCCGGAGTCAGCGAGACGCGCCCGGCCCCTGATTTCACCCTGGAGACGGTACAACACGGCAACTTCACCCTGAGCGAACACCGGGGCAGCGTCGTCGTGATCGACCTCATGGCGGTGGACTGCGCCACCTGCCGGGTCACCGAGCAGAGCCTGCTTCAATTGAACGAGACTTACCCGGACGTGCAGATCGTCTCCGTGGACATCTGGGTCGAGTTCGAAGACGAAGAGTACCTCGACGGCCACATGAAGCAACTCGGCGCGGACTGGCCCTACGCCATGGACACCGACGACATGCTGCTCAAGTACCGTGCCTTCGAGATCTCCAAGGTCGCCGTGGTGGACGCCAACGGATACCTCAGCGGCGAGGCCAGCGGCGCGATCGGTTTCGACCGCCTCGAAGGCCTCGTTGTGGAAGCCCAGGAAAGCGAATCCATGGAAGGCGCAGCCCTGGGCGAGATCGCTCCGTCCTTGCCCATCGGCCTGGCCGGGTTCGCGCTTCTCGCCGGCATCGCCTCCTTCTTCGCGCCATGCGCGTTCCCGCTGTTGCCTGGATACATGGCCTACACGCTCTCCATCCAGTCCCCCGCCAAGGCATCACAAGATCCAGCCATCGAGACGGAGCAGAGGAAACCCCGGTTCCGGGACGCCTTGATCCCCGGTTTCGCGGCCGCGGGAGGGATCCTGCTCATCTACGGGTTGTTCGGTTTGATCGTGGCCGGTCTTGGTGAAAGCGCCCGCCCCTGGCTGCCGCTGTTGCAGCCCGGCGTGGGCGTACTCGCGATCATCCTCGGCGTCGCATTGCTCTTGGGCGCGACCATGGACCGGATCATCCGGCCGCTGCAGCGCGGCGTGGACCGGTTCGTCACCCTGATCACCCGCAAGAACAAGCCGGGTACTCTCACGGGCTACTTCAGCTACGGACTCGGCTACGGCGCGGCCGCCGCCGGCTGCACCGCCCCCGTATTCCTGACCCTCATCGTCACCGCCTTCCTGCTCGGGTTCGCCACCGGCGTCCGCATCTTCCTCATTTACGCCGGGACCGCCGCCGTGCTGATGATCGTCGCCACGCTCGTCGCCGTCAAGGCCCGGGGTCTCCTGCAGGAGAAGAGCGCCCAGATCGTCGCCATTGCGAACAAGATCAGCGGCGTGGTCCTGCTGGGCGCCGGGGGTTACCTGATCTGGTTCTACCACCGTTCATTCGGGCTCCCCTTCATCGGGTGAACCCTGGGAATCTATTGTAGATGATTCGTCTACAAGTAGATTCATGGCCACGACCACGGTGCGGATCGACCGCCAGCACAAGGCGCACCTGGACCGCCTGCGCGGCGAATGGAGGCGGCGCACGGGTCGCGCGCCCACGCAACAGGAACTGCTCGGCCACCTCCTCGACTATGCCGGGACGCACCTGGATGCCATCATCGACGAGATGGCCTGGAAGCCCCTGACCCCGGAGGAGATCGAGGCGGTCATGAATGAGGCGATCGACCTGGGCCGTCCCACGGATCTGACCACGGACATCGACAAGACCGTCTACGACTGGGACCGCGAAATGGGAAACAAAAAATGACGGCCATCCTGGACACGGGTCCCCTTGCCGCATTCGCGCACCGCCGCGACAAAGAACACGAACGGGCCATCCAGGTCATGAAAAGCGTCCTGAGCGGAACGTACGGGACGGTGATCTCTCTCGACCTTGTTCTTCTCGAAGGGCTCACACTCCTGCAAAACTGGACCTCGGACAAACGGATCAGTGAACTCTACGCTTCCTACTTCCATGGTGCCTCAGGAAAACGGGACCCCATCCTGAAAATGCGCTCCTCGGCGGACCTCATCGAGCAGGCCGTGGAGATCCATTTCCAATACCACGAGAGAAAACTCTCCACGGTGGACGCGGCCCTCATCGCGATCACCCAGATCACGGGCGGCGTGCTCGTCACATTCGATGGCGGATTCGAAGGCATCGTCCCCGTCGTGAGCGAATAGCAGCACAACGTGCCTACGGCCGCCCATTGTCGAGATAGCAGGCCGCGCCGCCCCCCTCGCCCGAATCGGTGGCGAGCGCATGGAACAAGGGATCCTCCTCTTCGACGGACCACGCCTGCGCGGAGACCGTCACGCTCGCAGTGACGGTCACGCACTGGCCGAGTTGCAGGACAAAATCAAGCTCATCACCGCCCATGTGCTGCTCCAGACAAGGCTCCAGTTCGTTGACGAGCCAAGCGCACTCCACGCCCCCTCCCCCCGCCTCGACCAGGGTGCACCCTTGCCCGTCCAGACACGCAGTGACCTCGTACGACCACGCCAGTCGCCCGCCGCCGGGCAGTTGCGGCGGCGACGACGCGTTCAGGTTCCAAGCGTAGTTGTACCAACAGGAGACCTCCGCCTGGTTCGTGTCCTCGCATCCCCCGTTGCCGCCCCCGTCCGCCCCCGCGCAAAGAACGACCAAGACGCCGACCCCGTCACAATCCCTGTTGTGCGGGTCTTCCGCCACAGCCGTGGTCCCGACGAACGGCAACAAAACGAGCAACAGGGCCACCAAGAGTACAATCCTCACCAAGCTACACCCAAGCCCTGCACGTCCTGGGCCCGTTAAAATGATTGTTGCAGAAACCGGTCACTCTGCGGGATATCCTTCCGGCAGACCGCGACCCGACTTGTGGGCCAGATCCGCGTAGCGCTCCCAATAGAGCTTCCGGCACGACGGACAACAAAAAACCACCCGACGCCCATCCACTTGCTCAACAAGGGGCTCAGCGACCTGGCGGGCGCACACCGCGCACGCCTCCATCAGGGCGACTTCATCGGTGAACAGATGGACCGGCGGCGGGCCCGCGACCCGCTGGGCCATGGACACCGCGATGTCAAGGACCCCCGCTTCCCCCAGGGCGGACAGCAGTTTCTCCTCCCCGTCCAGGTCACGCACCACAAGGGTCGCAAAAAACGCCCCGTCGCTCGTCGCCACCGCCTCCACCACGCCGGGAAGCCCGGCGACCCGGTCCAAGACCGCCTCCTGCTCACCGGGTCCCAACCGCCCGCGAACGAGCCGCTGATGCCCCGGCCAGGCGTCCCGGCCCAACCGCAATGTCGCCCCCTCCACGACGCCCGCCTTCCGCATCGCCTTCAACCGTTCCCCCACGGTCGTCGGACTCGAGCCGAGGCGACGGGCCACCTCCCGGTGCGAGAGATCGGCGGTCTCCAGGAGCACGCGCAGGATCCTCACATCCAAGCCGTCCAGTTGCACAAGCGGCCCGAGCCTCCCGTCGGACTTGACGTTTGTCCAGCCCCGGGGCCGTTTCCCCCGTGCGGCACCGGACGTCGAATCCACGCTGCCGGTGGGCCCGATCGGACCCGGCCCCCCGCCTCCCTTGCAAACGGTAAAAAACAGTGACCCGTTCGCCGCGACGCCGGTGCCCCATGGTCGAACGCAAAAGCAAGCCCCGCAAAAAGGACGACGACGAGGATGAGCCCACCGGAGTGAAGCGGGTCAAACAAAACCCCTGGTTCCTTTTCCTCATGGTCATCCTGATCATTATCGCCGTGATCGCCCTCCTGTTCGGCCTGAGCCAGTTCCTCTCGCAGAACTGATCCCCCGGGGGGCCGAGGCCTGCCGGGGGACGGGGCCACCGCGCCCGCAGGTCCACAGGACTGATAGGCGCAAGATGATACCCCAAAAGCGGCCTGGATGACGCGAATGGTCGTCGCTTCAAGCCTGGTGGGGATCCTCGCCGCTTGGCTACTCGTCACGCTCGCCGGCATCGGCGGCGGCTACGGCCTCGTATCCGCCTGGCGCCGCTGGGGCGAGCGCGTCGCCCTGCCGCCCACGATCAAACAGGGAATGGACCGCGTGCTCGGCGAGGGAAACGGGGCCGCGGGAGCCCCGCCGCAAGAGACCGCCGCCACGGAAACCCGCGCCACGGACACCGCCGACAGGGATGCCCCCGCCGAGGATGGACCGGAACCCCAACCAGACACCGCCCCTCAGACCCCCGTGGAAGAGACGCAGGACCCCGACCGCACAGAACCCACCTATCAACTCACCCGCGGCGACGCGATCGAAGAGATCTCCCTGCTGTTCGACGCCCCCTACGAAGCGAGCAACGCGCTTGTGCGAAGCGGCCTGTGGGGCATGGAGAACCACGAGGAATGGGCCCGCGCCATGCGCGGGAAACCGGCACCCGAGGGCGTCCCCCCGGAACTCTTCAAACGCGTCGTGGACACAAGCCCCAAGGACCACCAGCAGGAACTCGAGAAGATCCGGGCCAAACGCACCGCCATGGTGCAACTGCGCTCCCTCTGGGGCGTCGGCCCGCAGGAAGCCGAAGCCCTCTACAAGGCCGGTTTCGCCACCGTGGAGGCGATCCGGGCGACCTCCTCGGAGAAACTCGCAAAAGTGCCCGGGATCGGCCAGGCACTCGCGTTCCAGATGCGCGCCGCAGCGCACGGACTGGCGCCAAGTCCCTAGCCGGGCGGGACGAGCAGTCCAGTGCGCACTCAACCAAAAAAACACCCCGCAGGGTGAAAGAAAGAACATGCCGAAGCATGCAAAAGCGCCCCGACCGGAATTTGAATCCGGGTCACGGCCTCGACAGGGCCGTATGATAGGCCACTACACTATCGGGGCTGATGGAATGTTTGGCAGACGACCATGATCAGGTCGAACACCGCGGCCGGTGAGGGCCACCCTCAGGGAGGGCAGAGCCGCCGAGAGGGATTTGCTACTTAAGGATAACGAGGTCGCAGGGAATCTTGGCCGTATGGCGCACGCCCCGCACGGGCCGCGAACGGGCTCATGAAGAGGTCTCGCATCGTTTTTCGCCCTCGCGCGGTGGCCGCTCCTCCTTCTTTCGCGTCGGGCTCGCTCTGCGGCACAACAAGCTTGGCACCTTGGCCCGGCAGGCTTGATCCGCGCCACCCCCAAGCACGAACTCACTGCGCGTGGAACTGAGCCAATCGACACGGGGGCCATCTAGCCACTCAGGCCTCCCAACAGGCTTATGGCACCGCAACCGGTCCAAACGGCCAATGGGCAAGCTTGTGGCCATCGAGGGCCCCGACCTGGTCGGAAAGACCACCCTGGTCCGGCACTTCTCCCTGAAACTCAAGGAACGGGGGTTCCAGATCAAAGTGTTCCGGTTCCCCCCAGATGAACGCTCCCGCGAAGTGGACCATCTCTACGAAGTCTTCACCGAGAGCGGAGACGCGACGAAGAAACAGCTTGCCCTCGTCAACATCTTCAACGCCTACGGCCCACGGATCCTCGGCGCCCTGCGCGAACACGACCTCGTGCTGATCGACCGGTACATGCTCAGCGTCCTGGTGACCTGCCAAGCCCTCGACCTGGACCTGAAAATGATCAACGAAGCCCTTCGCCGCGCCTTGATCCCTCCGGACCTCACGATCATATACACCGGGACCCCGTTCCAGCTCCCGTCCAACGACCCCCCGGAACGACGGGCCTTCCGCAAGAAGGTCATGGACCTCTTCGAAGCCGAAGACCTCGAATACCGCCATCCTACGTTGCGCGTCACGAACCGTGCCGCACACGAAGGCGAGTTCCCCGAGTTCCTGGACCGACTGGCCGACCAGGTCCTCGAACGGCTGCGTCTGTCGCAACGCAAAGCCGACCCCGCCGGAGCCAGTTGAGCTCCGACGGAGGCGGTCAAGGACGAGGCTTAAGCGCGGGCGACCAGTCGGTTCATATAGGTGAGGTCTTGTCGCGTGTTGCTCATCGGTACCGTCCGAGCCGCATCGCCTCCCCAGGGAGTGCCTGCGCAGGGGTCGGCACCGGATGCATCCGAACGGGCTCCTGGTCTAGTTGGTTATGACATCGCCTTCACACGGCGGAGATCGCCAGTTCGAATCTGGCGGAGCCCACTTTCCTCATTTTTTCGGTGGAACCAAAAAACCGGGGCCACGTCCAGCGGCCGCACGGGACACGGAAGGGGAAAGGGAAGGGGAAAGAAAGGGTTGAGATCCAGGGGACCCAGCCGGATCCTCACGGCTATGCCTTGCGCAGGTCCTGGGCGGCGGTCAGCTTGACCTTCTTGCTCGCCGGTTTCGGCTTCTGCTTCACCATCTCACCGGTGAAGGGGTTGCGCACCAGCTTGCCGCCCTTGCGCGCCGGGACCCGCTTCGTCTTGATCGTCCCGATCCCCTTGAGGCGGACCTTGCCGACCTTCTGGACCGCATCGTGCACGGTGTCCAGGGTGTCATCGACGATCTGGCGGACCTGGGTCTTCGGCAGGTCGGGGTTCCACTGCGCCACGTGGTCGTAGAGGTCCATCGTGGAGAACGTGTCCTTCCTGCGCGGCTTCAAGGCGACGTTTTTCGGGCGTGAAGCAGCGGCCGCGGTGGCGGTCTTCGCGGCACGCTTCTTCGCCGCGCGCTTCTTCGTCGACCGTTTCTTGGTCCCGCGCTTCTTGGTCGCCTTGCGTGCGACCTTCTTCGTGCGCTTGGCCGCCCTCTTGGCGGCCTTGCGGACCTTTTTGGCCGCTTTCCGGGCTCTTTTTTTGGCTGCGCCAGCGCGTTTGCGCCCACGCTTGGCCTTCTTTGGGGGTGCCATCGGGCCTGCATGACGGCACGGTGGATATAAATTAAGCACAAACGGGGGCCGAAAAAACCGCCAAAAACGCCCTCCAGAAAGGGTTTTTCCACGAATCTGCGCTCATCGAGAACCGAACGGGAACCGTGCACGCGCGTCCGGCAAATCCAACATTGTCATCTATTCCCCGGAATCCGGGCCGCACAAGACCCCCGGGTCGTTTGTCGAGTATGCGTCCACCGGCGGCCATTGGGGCCCCTTTCCTTCGAGACAACGTGTTTTTGCGCCCCGCAACGGGCACAGGCCCGGGAAAAAGGGCAGCAACGGCCCCTCGGGGCCCCATGGGCGGGAATGCGTCGACCGTGACACCCTCGCAAAGGCGCCGGGCTCCAGGGGCGCGGGGGGGCCCTGCGCAGGAAACTACGAAAAACAAGACGGTCTGCCGACGGCCAATGGCGCTGTTGGAAGACCTGCTGGCCGGAAACCTCCGCTACCGGGAGACCGTTTTCACGAAGGCCCTCGCCGGAAAACCCAGCAAGCCACGCAGAGAGCTCGCCGTGGTCGCCTGCATGGACGCCCGCGCGATCCCCGAGCGGATCCTGGCCCTTGAGCCCGGCGACGCGAACGTGATCCGGAGCGCCGGCGCCGTGGTGGACGACGGGGTCCTGCGCAGCCTCGTCGCCGCCGTCCACCTTCTCGGCGTGAACACGATCATCCACATGACCCACACCGACTGCGGCTTGCGAAAACTCGCGCAAGACCCCCAGATCCTGGCGGCACCCCTGCGCGAGCATCTGGGCGCCACGCTCGGCGAGAACGAACTCCAGGAAGTGGTCCAATGGATCGAACCGATCGATGAAGGCGATGCGCATGGCCAGGAATCCATCCGGAGGATCACGAGCCACCGGTTGATCCCGGACGACATCGAGGTCCATGGCCTGCTCTATGATGTGACCACGGGCGCCGTGACGGCCGTCCCCGCAGAGCCGTGAACGTCAGATTATAAACCCCCACGACCTTGAAAATCATCGCCGGGGCGACACGGCTTATCCGTAGCCTTAAAAGGAGAATCCGGCGTGATCGACGCGATGCACCCGCGTGCCACGGCGCGCCCGGTCCCAGCGCGTGCGCTCGCCGGCAGCCTCGTCACGGCTGCCCTGCCCATGTTGCTGGCGGCCACCGGGCTCCTATTGATCGGCGCTGCACTGATCCTGAACATCGGGCTGCTCGTTCTCGCCGGCGCCGGTCTGGCCGTGATCAGCGCCGCACTCTACTTGATCCTCTCCGGACTCGACCGCGCCGACCGTCGGCACGCCGACTCCATGGGCGCGACGGAAAACAACCATCGCCACCCACACGAGGAACTGCCCGAGCGCGGCCCCCTGGCCGACGCCGCCGTGGACGCATTGACGCGCACGGACGCCCCCGGCGGGGTCTGGCCGCCGCTCTCGAGCCAGAAAACGGAAGGTACACCGCGGCAGGGCGTCACCATGTGGGACGCACACGGGTCGGTCACGCCGCCCGGTTTCGAGGATTCACCGGCCCCGCACGAACCCACCATGGGGCGAGGTTCCACGCGCCAGGCACAAACGGAGTCCACGCAGGACGCCTTACTGGAATTCTCCGCCGTGGAGGACGGCCCCGGTCCAGGCCAGGCGCACGACGCATCCCCTGCCCCAGGGCGCACGAAACCGGCCTGGGAAGAAGAAAAACCGGTCCCGGAACGCGACTACCGCATGTGGCCCGGCGCCTCGGACCTGGGCAACTGGGAACGCATGGCCGGGGAACAGGGAAGCGAGCGCATGAGCGAGAACCGGCGCGCCGCCTCCATGAAGGAACGCCGAGACCGGCTCGCCGAACGCCTGCCCACCGTGGGCGCGATCCTGGCGTCCCCCGAGAAGACCGAAGAGCCGCCCAAAAGCGGTGCCACGCGCGGCAAGTGCTCAAGCTGCCAACGGTTCCTGTGGGCCCCGCCGCAACGGCCCATCACGCTCAAGTGCCCCGGCTGCGGGCACAAGGCACGGCTGTACTAGTGGCCCTGCATCGCTACAAGCGGACGTCCATGGCGATCACGAACGGAGGGTCCTCGCGCGAGTCCCCGAACGCCGGATGGCAACTGCCTGCTGCACACACCGGGCCCGTGAACCTTTCTTCCGGGAACGAGGACTCCCAGTCGCCACTGGCGCCCCCCGTGATGAACCCCGGATGCGTCTCACCGCCCGGGTCCACCCAGCGCGCCGCCGTGGGCCACTTGTACCCGATGAAGCCGTAGAGCGCACCCTCCACCTGCACGGGGATCTCGGCACCCGTGTAATACCAGGACCGGACCAACGCGCCCGGCGCCGGGCTTGTGGGGTGGGCCACGCGTGCGTGCACGTCATAACCCACCAGACTCTGGTCGAGCCCGCGGTCAAAAAGTGAGTCGCCCGCGTCACTGGCCAGGATCTCGGCCGAATCCGGCACCCGGATGATCAATTCCGCCTCGCCATCGGCCGGTGCGGAGCCCACCACAAGGCGATACTCTCCGGCGTCGATGGTGGCCGTCGTCCAACCCCCGCCCCGGATCCCGCTGTGTTCGTGCCCGGAGACGTATTGACCCCCCGCGGGCCCCTGCGCGAGCACCTCCAAGCCCACGTCTGCGTTGTTCATCGAAAAATCGTAAGCGAAGAGCGCCGAGGAATACCAACCGCCGTCCACCTCATGGAGCGATGACAAGATCGGCAAGACGGGCTGGTCCGTCGTGGGTGCCAGGTAACGACCCCCGAACTGCACCTGTCCCGGTTCGGACAGGCGAACTAAGTAAGCCCGGTATTCGCCAGCGGGCACGACCTCGGTGAGGTCCTGGTCGGTCTCGGTCTCGGCGCCGTGGATCGCCGGTACGCTGGCGATCGGGAGCAGGAAAGCGATCATCGTCAAGGCAAGGATTCTCCGGTTCATGGGGTTCTCCGAGTCGATGACAAGCCGCGGGGGGCTTAAGCGCTGCGATTTTCGGCGGGCAATCTGCACCCTTAATGGCCTCGATATTGTGTCCAATCGGCCACATACCGCGTGTTTGGGAAGGAAGCGTGCATGGGGCGACAACAAGGACTGCCTCGCCATGTCATGCAGGAACCATCGCCCGCGCAGCGGCTGGTGGCTCACGACAACGACCCAAGGAAGTTCAAGCAACCATAAGGCGCCCGTTTTTGCTGCCAAGAACCTTTCGGTATTCCTTGATGCGCAACCCTTTTTCCAGGGCCAGGAGTCGCTCGGACCGCTAGCCATGACCCGGAAAATCCTCGGACTCGTTCTTGTTCTCGCCTTGTTGACCGTCGGCCAATCCATGGCCAGCGACGACGAAACGGACCTGCCGTCCGGGTCCGAACCGGTGCGCCTGATCGTCGGCTTCGAACAGGAAGTGGACGAACAAGTGGGTGCATGGCTTGAATCCCAGGGCGCCGAGGTCTTGCGCCTGCCTCCGAACGCGCCGTTCGCGGCCGTCGCGGTGCAGGACGCGGATGCCTTCGCGGACCGCGTGCTCGGCAACGACGATGTACGGTACGTGGAACCGGACTCCCCTGTCCACCTGGAGACCCACCACCCGTGGCCGTTCGGCGACCCGATCGACACGGAATGGGGCAGTCAATGGGGACCCGCCGCGGTCAACGCCCCGCAGGCGTGGGCCACCACCATGGGCGACCGCGACATCATCTACGCCGTGGTGGACACCGGCGTGGACACCACGCACACCGACCTCAAGCTCAACGCCTGGTTGAACACCGGCGAACTGCCGGACGGACAGGACACGGACGGCAACGGCTACGTGGACGACACCGGTGGCTGGAACTGCGCCGGGAACAACAACAATCCGGGCGACTACAGTTACCATGGCACGCACGTCGCCGGCATCGCCGCGGCCCAGACGAACAATTACATCGGCATCGCCGGCGTCGCCCAGGCTCAGATCATGCCGCTGCGCGCGCTCGGCGGGCCGCAAGGCATCGCGAGTGCCGCCGCCGAGTGCATCCGGTACGCCGCGGACAACGGCGCGCACATCATCGGCATGAGCTGGTGGGCCCCCGATTCACAGACCATCCGGGATGCGATCACCTACGCCTGGGACCAGGGATCGCTCCTGACGAAAAGCGCGGGCAACCAGTACGGCGGCGGCGTCACCTTCCCCGGCTACCTGGACGAAGTGATCGCCACCTCTGCATTGGACAGCCCGACCACCCTCGCGTCCTTCAGCAGCGTCGGTGAGGACGTGGAGGTGAGTGCGCCCGGTGCGAACATCTGGAGCACCGTGCCCGGCGGCGGAATCGCTGGTGCTTATCGGAACCTGGGCGGTACGAGCATGGCGCAGCCGCACACGGCCGGCGTCGCGGCCTTGATCTGGTCGGTCAACCCCGACCTTACGAACCAGGACGTACGGGAGATTCTGCAGCAGACCGCGCACGACCTGGGCGACCCGGGTCGCGACCCCCAGTTCGGATACGGCCGCATCGACGCGGAAGCCGCGGTGGCGGC